>NZ_JBARYM010000488.1:0-1573 GCF_049647865.1 Tunicatimonas sp.
ATCTCGGTTACGTTCGCGCCAATCATGTGAGCACCGAGCCACTCGCCGTACTTCTTATCAAAGATTACTTTCACAAAACCTTCGTTGGCTCCGGCCGCACTCGCTTTTCCGGAAGCAGAGAAGGGAAACTTACCAACGCGAATGTCGTAGCCCGCTTCCTTCGCCCCTTTTTCGGTGTAGCCTACCGAGGCCACTTCGGGCCAGCAATAGGTACAGCCTGGGAGGTTATTATAATCTAGAGGCTCAGGTTTCATTCCAGCGATGGCTTCTATGCAAACAATGCCTTCAGCAGAAGCGACGTGCGCCAAAGCGGGGCCCTTCACAATATCGCCAATAGCGTAAACTCCCTCTACATTGGTACGGTAAAACTCGTCTACTTCTACCTGATTCTTTTTATCATTCAGCTTTACCCCCACCTTATCAATACCAATATTCTCTAAATTAGTCGCTACTCCAACCGCTGAAAGCACTACATCACATTCTATGGTTGATTCCTTACCATCCTTAGACTTCACCTTTACTTTGCAGCCATCACCTTTGGTATCTACTGAAGTCACCTCCGAGTTGGTCATTATTTTGATGCCCTTCTTCTTGTAGATTTTCTCCAGTTGCTTCGATACTTCCTCGTCTTCCAAAGGAATGATATTCGGTAAATACTCCACAATGGTTACCTCGGTGCCGATAGCATTATAGAAATAAGCAAACTCGCAACCGATAGCTCCCGAACCGACTACCACCATTTTCTTTGGCTGCTTGTCCATCACCATTGCCTTGCGGTACTCAATAATTTTCTCGCCATCAATTGGAATATTGGGCAGCTCACGAGCGTGCCCTCCCGTAGCCAGTATGATATGCTTCGCCGAATAGGTCTCCGACTTTCCGTCTTCGTTCTTTACTTCTACCTTTCCTTTCCCAGCTAGCTTTCCGTGACCTACCAAGGTTTCGATCTTATTCTTCTTGAACAAAAACTGAATGCCTTTACTCATCTTTCCAGCCGTGTTGCGACTTCGCTTTACCATACCACCAAAGTCAACCTCCGCATCCTTTACGGTAATTCCGTAATCTTGAGCGTGTTGAATATATTCAAAAACCTGGGCACTCTTTAGTAGTGCTTTGGTAGGGATACAGCCCCAGTTAAGACATACTCCCCCTAGTTCAGCTTTTTCCACTACTGCCACTTTCATATCCAGTTGGGCCGCACGAATGGCTGCCACATAACCACCGGGGCCACTTCCAATTACGATAAGATCATATGATTTTTCTGCCATAGTTGTGTTTTTTCTATAATGAATTGCTGCAAAAATAGTGGAAATAAGGGCATTACAAAACTTGCGAGAACCACTAAGATATCAACAAATAGTAAGGCAAGGCAGTTCTAAATAATTTGCTACAACCAACTACTTGAAGTGCCTATTTAGCAATAGATCAGGATAAAGAAATTGAGAAATCTCATCATCATCTACAATGAGTACCACATTAAAAAATTTCATATAATCTATTTATTCGGGAAGTAGCACCTGAATTCAGTAAACTCGTTGAGTCTGCTGTTTACCTGGATATGACCGCCCATGCG
>NZ_JBARYM010000489.1:0-9331 GCF_049647865.1 Tunicatimonas sp.
AAATCCTGGTTACCCTGTTGGGGGTGGTTCTTAAGTCGTTAGTAAGTTTTAAACTAAAAAGGGCTTCGGCCCTTTTTTTATATATTTGAAATACAGACTAATAATGAAATTATGAAATCTTCAAGAAGAACATTCATTAAGAATACCGCCGCAGCCAGTTCGGCGGCTTTTGTGGCTCCTACTATCATCTCCTCGCGAGCGTTTGGCGCGAATGACCGTATTAATGCTGCGGTGTTAGGGATAAATGGCCGGGGTAAAAACCATATCAAAAGCTTAATGGCTCAAGACGATGTTGCAGTGACCGTTTTGTGCGATCCGGATATGAACTTGCTGAAAGAACGACAAAAGGAGTTTAAGGAAACCTATGACGAAGATGTTGCGCTGGAGCAGGATTTACGTAACGTAATGGATGATAAAGATATTGATGTAATCAGTATTGCGTCACCTAATCACTGGCACGCGCTCACTACCATTTGGGCCTGCCAGGCAGGAAAAGATGTGTACGTGGAAAAGCCCGGCTCCCACAATATTTGGGAAGGCCGCAAAATGGTAGAAGCCGCTAATAAGTACGACCGAATTGTGCAGCACGGAGTGCAGTTGAGAAGTTCGCCCGCGATCAACGAGGCTATTGGACTTCTGCGCGATGGATACATCGGACGAGTATACATGTCGCGCGGTCTGGTGTTCCGCTGGAGAGATGATATCGGTATTCAAGGAACTTCACCGGTTCCCGACGGGCTGGACTACGATCTGTGGACCGGCCCCGCTCCTAAGCGTCCTTTCTCCCGAGACCTGGTACACTACAATTGGCATTGGCACTGGGACTACGGCAATGGCGACGTAGGCAATCAGGGCATACACGAGACCGATCTTTGTATGTGGGGATTAGACGTGGGCCTACCGACCAAAATTACCTCTATGGGTGGAAAATTTCTTTGGGACGATGCTAAACAAGTTCCTGAGGTGCTAACGTCCGTTTACAAATATCCCGATGAAGATAAAATCATCCAGTTCGAAGTACGTCCCTGGGTAACGAACGCCGAAGCTGGGGTTACAGTGGGTAACATCTTCTACGGCGAAAAAGGAATTCTCGTGGTAGATGGATATGATAAATATCAGACCTACCTGGGAAGAGACCGTACCCCGGGCCAGTCAGGTGAAGACGGCGGCGAATCAGCTACCGGTGTAGATCGGGGAGCGGGAGGCACGGATGGACACTTTGCCAATTTTATTGAAGCCGTCCGTAAGCACGATAAGTCTATACTAAATGGTCCGGTAGAAACCGCGCACCTAGCTTCTGGATTAGCACACCTAGGTAATATTGCCTACCGGTTAGATCGAGTACTAACGTTTGACCCGGATGCAGAAACTTTTGTAGATGACCCTGAGGCCGATGCTATGCTGTCTCGCGATTATCGTGAGGATTTTGTGGTTCCGGAAAGCGTATAGTCCCCTATGAAAAATGCGTGGTGAACGTAAATAAACCACATTCAAATTTCAGCAAAAAACGCATGTAGCAAGGATAGGTTCCTTATTGGTAAATCTGTCCTCGCTACTTGGTTACGCGAAAAATATAGAGCTACGCTACTTTACCGGCAATAAAGGATATGATAGATCCCAGCACCAACTGATGGGAAAAAAGAGGCTTACTCAATTTTTTGCGCTAAGGGCAGAGCGAATTTCGTATAGCACATTTTAAGTGCTCCAATGAAACTCTTTTGGCGTTTCCCGCGCCACAGTGGCCCGGATATATTCCGGCAGTTGCGGGGCGACCCTCTCCACTGCGGGATCTCCCGCATCGTAAGAGGGTGATGCCGCGTGACGTCCACCGGAATTCGCGGAGCCTTCCATGCTGGGCCTTATCCGGCAATGATATTCCGAGTTATTTATTATTACTTTTAGTAATACCCCCTCAATAAACAACCTGCATATGCACTTTAACAACTCGATCTTCTAAGCGAATTTTGGTTATAATTGTAAAATATTACTCCTTTTTCTAGGATGTATTGTCTATCCTTAATTTGATTTGCAAGTAACCAACTACATAAAAAAGTGTTGCCTTCTTTATGTACTGATAGATATCCCAGGTTCAATCCTACTGATAAGCCACATTTATATTAATTTTTATAATTTTTTTTGAAAAAGTTACATTTATGTCTTACCTTGCACTGGTAAACAAACATTTGTCTAATGATTATTACTGATAAAGCTCTACAGTTCCGCGAAGATATAGGTAACCCCATCCGGGTAGGAATCATTGGAGCCGGATATATGGCTAAAGGCTTAGTGAACCAGATTGAACGTTATACATCTGGTATGAAAGTAGTAGCCATTAGCAATCGTACTATAGATAAAGCTCTAGGCTGCTACCGTCAAGCAGGTATTACTGATGTTGCTGAAGTTGAAAATGCTAGTCAGCTCAGCGATGCGATCAACCACGGACATTACGTAGTTTGCCAACACGCCTCTATTCTTTGTGAGGCAGAAGGTGTTGATGTTATTGTAGAAGCAACAGGCACTATTGACTATGCGGCCTCATCTGTACTGAACGCTGTTAAACATCATAAACCAGTAGTACTGCTGAACGCTGAATTAGATGCTACGCTAGGTCCCATTCTTAAACATTATGCCGACAAGTCAGGAGTAATTCTTACTGGTAGCGATGGCGATCAGCCCGGGGTTATTATGAATTTGTATCGATTTGTGAAGGGATTAGGGTTCGATCCTCTAGTTGCGGGTAACATAAAAGGGTTCCTTGATTTTCATAAAAACCCAACGGATATGGCTGAGTATGCCCAGAAAGCAGGACAGAATGTAAACATGATTACTTCATTTACCGATGGTACTAAAATAGCCTTTGAGCAAGCATCGGTGGCCAATGCTACCGGCATGGTGGTAAGTAAGCGAGGGATGAACGCATTCCGAACAACAGATCATGTTGATAAATTAACGCAACTGTACGATATAGACGAATTAAAGGCCTTAGGTGGCATTGTAGACTACGCGGTAGGATCTGAACCTGGCCCGGGGGTTTATGTATTTGCCACCACTGAAGATCCGTTATCAAAAGAGTATCTGAGCTATTTAAAATTAGGTAAAGGCCCACTTTATAGCTTTTACACGCCCTACCATCTATGCTTCTTTGAAGTGCCTAACTCCATTGCTCGAACATTCCACTTTAACGATGCGGTTATGGCACCTATAGATGGACCAGTAGTAGAGGTGGTAGCTGCTGCCAAGAAAGACTTGAAAGCAGGGGCGACATTAGATGGATATGGCGGATATACTAGTTATGGGGTTTGCGAAAACTATAAAAGTACTCGCTCAGAAAATCTACTTCCTATTGGGTTAACCAAAGGAGTTGTATTGAAGAGAGACATTCCAAAAGATGCAATCATTACATTTGATGATATAGAAATTCCGAAGGATCGCCTTTCATTCAAATTATATCAAGAGCAAGTAAAGTACTTTAATCCTACGCCAGAGCCAGAAGCAGTTAGCTAATTATTTCGCCTAGATACTTTATCACTGAGTGAACTTTTAGGGTTATTGGTATCATTGTAAAAATATACAACCAGAAGCTTTGAGAATTGGCAGGCAGAACTAATTTTGCCTGCCAATTGGATTAAATTCTAAAATGATGCAACAACACGAAAAAATGCGATATTCTGACGAAGAGTTACAAGAATTTGAAAAAATTATTGATACCAAACTAGGAAAAGCGAAGGAAGAATTAGACAATATTAAGCAGTCTTTGAGCAGAATTCATGATAATGGTACTGATACTACTGTTGGCACTAGTAAACTGTTAGAAGATGGGGCTGATACGTTAGAGAAGGAGAGTTTAAGCCAGTTGGCTGCTCGTCAGCAAAAGTTCATCATTCAATTAGAGAGTGCAAAGGCTAGGATCAAGAACCGAACCTATGGGATCTGTATTGATACTGGTAATTTGATATCTAAAGAACGACTAAGAGCAGTACCCCATACGCGTCACTCTATTGAAGCAAAGCTGAAGCAGCAGTAAAATCAATCATCTTGTGAATTTTCTTCAAAAGCATATTGAAGCGCTCATCTTTTGCGCCGATAGCCCTATTTCATTAGCTGATATTATCGGCTGCCTTACTGAAATGTTTAACACCGAGGTCTCGCACGAAGATGTAGCTGTGGAGATTCAGAACTTGATTAATGAGTACGAAGATGAGCGATACTCCTATCATATTGTTCAAATTAGTGAGGGCTACCAATTTTTGACTAAGCCTGCTTATCAAGCTAGCATAAGTATTTTACTGAAGCAGCAATCTAAAAAAAGGCTGTCTACGGCTGCATTAGAGACCCTTTCTATTATTGCGTATAAGCAACCAATCACGAAGGCAGTGATTGAGCAGATTAGGGGAGTAGGTTGCGACTACGCTATACAAAAGTTGCTAGAGAAGTCGCTGGTTGAAATTAAAGGTAAGGACGAAACAATCGGGCGCCCTTTGCTTTACGGAACTTCAGACAAGTTTATGGAGTATTTTGGCATCAATAGCTTACAGGAACTGCCTTCCCCCAAAGACTTCTCCCAAAATAATGAAATTGGTGAAGCTGCTATCGAACTACCAGACGTCGATCTATCGTCTTTTCAAGATAATGATGACAGTAAATCTTAATGATCGCTAACATCTTAGCGCTTACTTGATTTTATTCTTATCCTCCTGTATAATACTTGGCTGCCCTGATATTGTAAGATCAAAAACATCATCTCGGGAGTAGTGACCCACTACGTCAAAGTCTAGTTTATGGCGAACTGAATTGGTCAAATTAATAGTTGCGGTTAGAATGCCTTCTTTATTATAGAGTGGACCGGATAGAACTTCTCCGTCAGGGCCAACAATGATACTGCCACCCCGGCAAAAGTCTTCTTGATAATCCTTTACAAACAATTGATATTCTGCTGGGTAGTCTTCTCTACGAAAGAATTGATTACAGCCCAGTACAAAGCAGCGTCCTTCTAAAGCAATATGCTGAAGAGTAGCTGTCCAATTAGCACGAGCATCGGCGGTAGGGGCTAAATAAATTTGAACCCCCATTTTATACATTGCCATACGAGCCAATGGCATGTAGTTCTCCCAACAAATTAGACCACCCAAACGCCCCACTTTTGTGTTGACGGCAATTAATGTATCGGCTTGACCTTCCCCCCAGACTAAGCGCTCAACTCCGGTAGGTTTTAGTTTTCGATGCTTGCCCAGGTAGCCATATTCAGGTGAAAAATAAAGTAGGGTACAGTACAAAGTGCCATTAACTTGATCGCGTTCTGTAACGCCAATCCCTAGGTAAGTTCGATACTTTTTGGCCAGATCAGCAAGCAGTTCTACCTCCCTACTAGGAACTGCCACACTATTTTCCCAATATTTCTGATAAAGGTCGCGACTTTGATCGCTCCGATGACCGATAGAGGCATCAAAAGTAAACCCTCGCGGATACCCCGGAATAAAGGATTCGGGAAATAACACCAAATCACTGTTCTGCTCGGAAGCCTGCTGAAGCCAATAGTCTACTCGCTCTAGGGTAGTATTTAAATTAAAAAAAACGGGAGTAGCCTGCACAACTCCTACAGTTAGTTTATTCATGGCTAACTAGGATAAATATACTCAAAAGCACTTCGGTAAGCATCGGCTTGCTGTACGTAATCTAACAATTGTCCGTAAAACGGATGATTTCCCAACGTAGCACTATCGCCAAAGATTACGAGCTTTTTCTTCGCTCGGGTCATGGCAACGTTGGTTCTACGGATGTCTTTTAAAAAACCGATTTCTCCTTTGGGGTTAGATCGTACCAAGCTAATATAAATTATTTCTCGTTCCCTTCCCTGAAAAGCATCAACCGTGTCAATAGTTATTAGCGATTGAATATCAGATAGAAATTGATACGAAAGATAGTGTTCGGTAAGAAATTTTACTTGTGCTTTGTAGGGCGTAATAATACCAATATTGATACGGTTCTCTAATAAATATTGAGGGGACAAATCTTCTACTAGCGTATTCAAATGATTAAGCAGTAGTTGGCCCTCCTCTTTGTTAAAAGTACTCAGGGTTTCTGGGTCAGTCTTGTCATTAAATCCACAACCGGCCGTATCTACAAAAGTCAACGGAGCTTGGTTCTCAGTCAAGGTCGCAGTACGAACAGACTCAGCCGCTTTCAATTGACTGTCGTAAAAATAGTGGCTGGAGAACTGCATGATTGCTTGGTGCATACGGTATTGCATCTGCAGTAATGCATCTACCGGAGTGCCTAACTTCTTTTGCCGATCCATGCACTTCTCAAACAAAGTAACATTCAGCCCTTGTTGAGCGGCTTCAAACGATTTGATGGTAGGTGGTAACTGATAGTGATCACCGGCAAAGATAACGCGCTGAGCCTTCTGAATAGGAATCCAACAGGCAGCTTCCAGAGCCTGAGCGGCTTCGTCAATAAATACGGTATCGCAGCGAAAACCTTTGATGAGATTATTAGATGCGCCTACCAGCGTGCAGGCAATTATCTGGGACTTTGATAAAATATCGGCAACAATATAGTGCTCTAGTTGCTCGGCTTCGTTTCTCAATCCGGAAGCTTCGCTTAATAATCGCTTTCGTTGTTGGCGTTCGGAATGACCAAAATTTCTTTTAAATTTCAGGGCCAGCTTACGCATTTCTTCCGAGCGTTTTCGTAACGATTTTAGGTCTTTGTAGTAACCGTGTTGAGCGATTTGTGCGTCAATAGTGCGGTTCAGGTTTTGCTCGGTTACCCGGGCGGGATGACCCAGCCGAACTACGTCTAAATCTTGTTCACTCAGCTTTTCTACCAATAGATCAACGGCAGCATTGCTGGGGGCGCAGACCAGCACTTGTTTTTCCAGTTGAACCGTTTGAATGATCGATTGAACCAGAGTGGTAGTTTTTCCCGTACCGGGCGGGCCATGGACAACAGCTACATCTCGCGCCTGACGAATGCGTTGCAGTGCTAGATTCTGACTTTCATTCAGTGTGTCTACGTGACCACCGAAAATATCTTTCTTAAATGCGGCAGGCTGCTCACCTAGTAAAATAGATCGTAAATCTAGCAAGCGAGAATCCTTGGTGTCAATCACTCTTTTTAGGGCTTTTTCCATTTCGCGGTAAGCCATTTCGTCGAATAGTAAATCTACTCCTAGGTTACCTTCGTTAATCCAAGAGGGTAAATCGTTAGTATTCAGTGTGATCGTCATATGATGCTTACGTACATCATTTACTACTCCGGATACTGAAGGCCGATCGTTGGAAGTATTGCAAAATAAGCTTACAATTTTTCCCGAATGAAAAACGTGAGATTTAGCCGATTCGTCGCTACGTTTCACTCGAATGATAAGCTTTTCACCTAAGCTGTATCGTTGGCTTTCCACCACCACTGGGTACCAGCAAACCCCGTCTCGTTTGCGATCTTCTAAGCTGGCTAATAAAACTTTCTGGCGGTAGTATTCTAAATCAGCTTCTTTCTCCAGACGTAACAACTGAATCTGCCGCTGTAATTCTTGAGTAACTTCGGTCATATACGCCTAAGAACGTATTCATTTCAGTTACTGTTTGTGATCGTCTTAATTTTTATTAGTGCCCAATTATGCTTTGAAAAGTATATTGAGGTAGAATCCGAAAAGTATAATCGTATAAGAAGTTTGGTACGCTAAGGACCAAAGTCCTATTTAACTTTACGTAGATTGATTACCTTAGAAATATTAGAGATAGCTAAGAGAAATAACCATGACTACGGAAACTATATCGGACAAACAAGCCAAAGTTCAAGCTAAAAATAAATCCACTGTTCGGAAGGTATTTCCGGTAACCGGTATGAGCTGCGCTGGATGTGCCGCCAGTGTGGAATCTACCCTAAAACACACGGAGGGAGTAAATGCGGCTAATGTAAACTTTGCTAATCACTCAGTGCAGGTAGAATACGCAGAATCACTTTCGCCTACTAAGTTACAGAATGCTATTCGGGCAGTAGGCTTTGATTTAATTGTTGCTGAAGAGAATGCGGAGGAAATCCAGCAAGACATTCAACAGCAATACTATAAAAAAACACGATTCGATACACTGGGAGCTGCGCTACTTACTTTGCCGATCTTTGTTATTGGTATGTTCTTAGCGAATTGGCAGGCTGGTCGTTGGATTTCATTAGTACTTAGTATTCCGGTGTTGTTTTGGTTTGGGCGTCGTTTCTTTATCAACGCACTCAAACAGGCGCAGCATAAGCAAGTCAATATGGATACTCTGGTAGCTCTTAGTACCGGGGTTGCTTTCCTGTTCAGTTTATTTAATACGTTTTTTCCTCAGTTCTGGACGCAGCAGGGGCTGGAACCACACATTTACTATGAGGCGGCTACCGTAATTATCACCTTTATATTACTTGGAAAACTGCTAGAAGAACGAGCGAAATCTCAAACTTCTTCCGCTATTAAGAAACTGATCGGGTTGCAGCCCCAAACTTTAATAGTTGTTCGTAATAACCAGGAAAAAGAAATTGACTTTGCTTCAGTCCTCGTAAACGATATTGTTATTGTTCGTCCGGGCGAAAAAATTCCGGTAGATGGGGTGATTGTAAAGGGAGAATCTTTCGTAGATGAGAGTATGCTAACGGGTGAACCACTAGCGGTTGAAAAGCTACCGAATGAGCCAGTTTTTGCCGGAACGATTAACCAAAAGGGAAGCTTTTACCTACAGGCCTCACAAGTTGGAAGCCAAACTCGATTGGCTCAGATTATTCGTCAGGTACAAGAAGCTCAGGGTAGCAAAGCTCCGGTGCAAAAACTGGTCGATAAAATTGCCGGAATCTTCGTTCCGATTGTACTGGGTATTGCCCTAATTACTTTTATCATCTGGATGTTAGTTGGTGGTGAAAATGCAATTACTCACGCCTTACTAGCCGCTATTTCGGTGCTGGTTATTGCTTGTCCGTGTGCTTTAGGATTAGCCACCCCAACCGCCATTATGGTGGGAGTAGGCCGGGGAGCGGAAAATAATATTCTGATCAAAGATGCTGAGAGCCTGGAGTTAGCACACCAAGTAGATACGGTTGTACTTGATAAAACCGGAACCATTACCGAAGGCAAACCGATAGTTACCAATCTACACTGGATGATCCAAGACGAGCTAGCATTACCCCGGTCAATCCTTTTGGCCTTGGAAGCGCAATCAGAGCATCCTTTGGCGGAAGCCGTGGTCAAAAAGCTTCAGGAAAAAGAAATGCAACCAGCGCAACTATCCGGTTTTACTAGTTTAACGGGTAGGGGAGTCCAAGCAACTTCCTCAGATGGACAAACCTACTACGTGGGTAG
>NZ_JBARYM010000490.1:0-3369 GCF_049647865.1 Tunicatimonas sp.
TCTTAAGGCGATATCAGGATTGCAGTACGATCAGGTTAGAATCAAAGTGCCTCCGGCCGCTCGGGTAGAGCTGACCCTGATGAATACTGATGAGATGCCTCACAACTGGGTGATGACTCGCCCCAACGCGCGCGAAGAAGTGGTTGATATGTCGCTGGAGCTAGCCAAGCAGGGCAGCACCGATTACGTTCCAATATCCGACTTGGTGCTAGAGGCAATTCCTATGATATTACCGGAGGAACAGTACACTATTTCCTTCCGAGCTCCGTCGCAGGAGGGAGCTTACCCCTATGTATGCACCTACCCTGGGCACGGAGCGGTGATGTACGGGGCAATCTACGTAACCAACAATCAACTACCATTGCTAGCTACCGACGAAAACGTACCGGCTAGTCGCCGAAACGATGAAGATGTAGTCGAGGAAAAGCTCCCGAGGCATCCCTATCCCGATATCCTTCCGGCTATGTATCGCACCTTTATGCCAGACAGTGGCCCGGCGGGCATTGCCGTAGGTTTACTGGGAGATATTAGCTACTGCTGGGATGCCGGACAGTGCCGACTGCGCTATGCCTGGAAAGGTGGGTTTATCAATTTGGAAGAACACTGGTCAGGGAAAGGCAAGGAGTTAGCCGCAATAGTGGGAACGGTTTTTTACCGGGATAGCACCGAGTTTCCGTTTCGTATCGGAGAAGAGCAAGAAATTCCTACGGTAGAGTTTTTGGGCTATGAAATGAAGAACCGCTATCCTACCTTTAAGTACCGGCTGGATGATGTAGAAGTCACCGAGCGTATTGTTCCGGTATTTGAAAACCCGGGCATTAAGCGGGTGCTTACTTTTTCTGGTCTAACTGAGCCGCTCCGGTTTATAAAAGGACAAGAGAACGTATTGTACTACAGCAACCGAGGCGAGTGGGAAGACGAAAAAACACTACGCCTTAGCCCCGAGGAAGCGCAGGAGTTTACGATCACTATTACTGAAAATATGAGCGAGATATGAGAAGGTATGGTTTAATAATTATTATGCTAAGCTTGGCGATGGCGGGATGTACTATTCAAACCACCGAACAGGAGTCAGGCATTATTAACGACCAGCGCACTAATAATTTTTATTCCGTAGAGGATGTGCCACTGCCGGAAGGATTGACGGCCGAAATAGGAGGGATAGACTTTATGCCCGACGGGCGGATGATCGTCGCGTTTCATCGGGGGGAAATAATGACGTACGATCTCAAAGAAAAGACCTGGGAGTTGTTTGCCGAAGGCTTGCACGATCCGCTAGGGATATTAGTTTTAAATAACTGGGAAGTGCTGGTGATGCAACGCCCTGAGCTTACTCGTTTAGTTGACAATGACGACGATGGCGAAGCCGAGGAATATCTGGTGGCTACCGATGATTTTGGTCTATCCGGCAATTATCATGAATTTGCCTACGGCCCCGCCTACAATGGTAAAGACCTCTATATCGCCCTGAACTGTGCTTCTAAGAACGCGGGCATTTGGGATGAAGTGCGAGGTGAAGTCAATATGCTCGGCGAAGTTGCCGGAATGTATTCGGCAGTAGAGTACCGGGGCTGGGTAATGAAGCTGCGGCCAGACGGAGTGCTGGAGCCGGTGGCCAGTGGTTTCCGCTCGCCCGATGGTATCGGGTTTGACCTGGAGGGTAACTTATTCGTCACCGATAATCAGGGCGACTGGTTGGGCACCAGCAAACTGTACCACATAGAAGAAGGGAATTTCTACGTTCAGATTTCCAGCTTGGTGTGGCGTGAAGGCTGGAGTGGTGACCCGGAAGAAATGCCCGTAGCTACGTTAGACAGTATGCGAACCCGAGCTGCCGTGCTATTCCCGCACAATATTATGTCTAATTCTCCTACGCAGCCGCTGGTTATTCCGGAGGATAATAACTTTGGTCCATTCGCCGGACAGTTTCTGGTAGGGGAGATGGATTTTCCGCGGATCATGCGGGTAATGCTAGAGAAGGTGAACGGACAGTTCCAAGGGGCTTGCACCTCATTTATCGATTCTGCCGGACTAACTATCGGAAACCACCGCATGGTGTTTGGCCCGGATGGTAACCTGTGGGTCGGCAAATCGGCCTATGTCTGGGTAGGTGATCGGGGTATTCAGCGCATTCGTTACCACGGCGGCATGCCGATGGACGTGCTTCGTATGAATGTGACTCCCCGGGGTTTTAAGTTAACGTTTACACGTCCGGTAGACCGTTCGATGGCCGAGAATGCTAGTAATTATCAGTTTACGCACTACTACTACGCCTATCATCAGGAGTACGGGTCACCCCGGATGGATGAACAGACTGTTGCCGTAAAGCAAGTTCAAATCTCAGAAGAGGGCAAAGAGGTTACCCTAACGTTAGATAAGATGACCCCCGGCTACGTATATGATCTGCAATTAGGTCAGTTAAACAGTGTGGAAGGAGTCGCGCTAAAAAACAATCGATTGTTCTATACACTCAATGAGTTGCCCACCAACCAAACGGCACTGAGCAGTCGGTAGACGGAAGACCGGAAAAAGATAGACGGTGAAGGGTGAAGGGTGAAGGGTGAAGGGTGAAGGGTGAAGAGTAAGGAACTAATGACCCATGGCAATTTAACAACCAACCATTGAGCAACCCAATTATTTAACAATCGAACAGTTGAACCATTGAACAACCATCATACTCTATGGAAATGGAACATTATTTCGTACTCAGGGGCCGACAGATACGCCAGATGACCGATAAAGAGTTTTACCGCTTCTGTCAGGACAACCGTGATTTACGTATTGAGCGTAACGAATACCAAGAAATCATCATTATGTCTCCTACCAGTTCCCTATCAGGATATTTAAACACCGAAATTTTACGGCAACTAGCCAACTGGAATATAGAACACAAACTCGGTAAAACCTCTGACTCGTCTACCGGCTTCAAACTGCCCGATGGCTCTAACCGCTCGCCGAATGCTGCCTGGGTTTCCAACGAAGTTTGGAATCAATTAAGCGAAGCCGAAAAACGGAAGTTTGCTCCTCTTTGCCCAGAGTTTGTCATTGAACTTAAATCCGATGCAGATGATATAGCGGATCTGAAGAAGAAAATGCAGATGTGGCTAATCAACGGCTGCCGACTGGCCTGGTTGATTGACCCACATGAAGAGAAAGCCCACGTATACCGGCCTGATCGGCCGTGAAATTAGTAGGAGGCTTCGATAAAACCCTTTCCGGCGAAAGTATACTGCCCAAATTCTCCTTAAACCTTTCCTTACTTACTGATGATCAATAGCATTGACCAACCCAATTAATCATTATTCATCAGTCGTCACTCATTATCCACTATCACCTTTCAATTGCACATTGTTAATTGCTGTCATGCCC
>NZ_JBARYM010000491.1:0-8327 GCF_049647865.1 Tunicatimonas sp.
ATTCCCAACGGAACACTGCTACGTAGCATGGTAATTCAGACGCTCTTTGAAGACACTGAAGGAGATATTTGGTTGGGGACTAAAAATCATGGGGCAGTTCGCTTTTCATCTGTAACCAAAGATTTTCATCAATACAATTTATCAGCATTATTTCCTACTAAGCGTAATGTTCATTCGGTATTGAGCTACTGCCAGGGAAAAAGTCACACCCTGTGGGCGGGTACATTTGGCGGGGGGGTGTTTTACCTAGATTCACTCAAAAATAGTTTTGTACCGTTTGTCGATTCTACCAACGTAAATTCTACGGTAGCAACTTCAGTGGTGATGGATTTGCACGAAGATAAACAGGGCTTGCTTTGGGGGGCTACTTTTGGCAGCGGTTTACTACGATTTGATCCTCACTATCAGACCATTCACCAGTACAGTATTGCTTTAGATAGTCTATCAATAAACACGAATGATCTCACCACTATTCAGGAGAGCGACGATGGCACTTTATGGATTGGTACCTACCAAAAAGGGTTGATTCAATACAACCGACAAACAGAAGCGTTTAATCATCCTGTCGCAGCTTTATCAAACCAACATATTCGGGACATAGATTTTCATCAAGGCAAACTTTGGGTAGCTACCCAGCGGCAGGGAGTATTTTGCTACGATACTCAATCAAAGGAAACTAATCAATTTGTTCACCATCGTAATGATCCTCACTCAATCGGTGACAACCAAGTGTCCGCGGTATTGGTAGACGCCTTCGAGACACTGTGGGTAGTAGGTAAAAGCAGCATTAGTACTGCTTTAATAGCCGGTTTCGATTTCGCTCTGCTCAGCGACTCAACTGAAATAAAGCAACCTGTAACGGCTCTCATTTCTACTCCGGAAGGAGACGTTTGGTTTGGTACTGCCGATGCGCTGCTCTGCCAATGGAATAACCAGAATCAACAACTAATTTATCATAATATAAATATCCCGGTCAGTGATCAGTTTTCTTCTGGAAGAATCATTACTGCCTTAGAGGAAGACAACCAAGGAGGAATTTGGGTGGGTATGTCTGACGGTACGCTAGTCCGCTGGAATCCTTTTCATCAAAATTGGAAGATTTATTCAATTACCAACCAGCCAGTCAACTTCTCACCGGATGCTATCGAATCGATTTACCAAGATAAACAAGGGACACTTTGGGTAGGCATACTGGAAAAAGGGGCATACTTCTGGAATCGAAAGGCAGACCGGATTGAGTCAGCGGCCGACCGGTTTCCCGCCATTCCTACCACTATTACTCCCAAAGTATACGCCGAAAACGACCATTACCTATGGTTGGGAACGCTAAAAGATGGGTTAGTTCAACTTCATTATGCCACCGGCTCAATTGTACATTATAAAAACTACCCAGACACTGAAGAAATTAATCTACCCAGCAACCAGATTACCGGGTTATCTTTGGATAATTCAGGGCATTTGTGGGTAGGAACTTTTGATCAAGGAGTGGGTAGACTTAACACCCGAAGCGGTACTTGGAATTCATTTACTGAAAGTGAGGGTTTAGTTAGTAGCCGAATAACATCTGTTATTTCCGGGCCTAACCATGAAATATGGATAAGTACTGTTAAAGGAATTTCTTGCTATAACACCCATACTCGTCAGATTAGAAACTACGCGAGCAGCGAATTTATGGGTGGGGCTGAGTTTGTTCAGTATGGTGCAAGTGTTAGCAGGGGTGCAAGTTATTTTAGCACGCTAGATGGAGTTATCCGGGTCTTAACCACTCCTAAAGCTAGTCCAAATAATAGTCCACCACTATTTGCTTCTCAGTTGATTAGTAGCCATCGGTCTATCCTGTTATCAGCTCCCCGCGGAAATATACACCGTATTGAACTTCCCTACAATGAGAACGCTTTTGAAATTTCTTATGCCTTGCAACAGCTCCCCTTTAAAGCTAAACATCAGTATGAATACCTTTTAGAGGGTTTAGACAAACAGTGGAAGAAGGTTGGTTCGCGTACTTTGGCTACTTATACTAACCTTAATCCGGGCGAATACCGCTTCCGATTACGCGCCACTTCGCCCCAAAACGAAGTAGTTGAAGCTAAACCACTACTAATTATTATTCATCCGGCTTGGTACCAAACCGTTTGGTTTAAGCTACTGGTGGCTGTCATTATTTTACTTCTATTCGCAGCACTGTACTATTACCGAATAGCATCGGTAAAAAGGCGGAACAGAATTCTGGAAGAAGTAGTGGCGGAGCGCACCCAGGAGTTGGTAAGTAAGAACCAATTCATTGAGCAGCAACACCAGAATATTGTGCTACAAAACCAGCAATTGGAAGAGGCGAAAGCAACTATTAACCAAAAGAATGATGACTTAGTACTTTTAAATCAGGATTTAGAGGAAAGAGTGCAGCAGCGTACTTATGAGTTAGCCCAAACCAACGAAGCACTACTCCATTCTAACGGAGAACTTGATTTGTTTGTGTACCGGGCTTACCACGATATTATTGGCCCGATAGCCAGAATTGAAGGTTTGTGCCAAGTGGCAGCGATGGAGGTAAATGGACAACCAGTGGTAGATGGCTACCTAAACAAGCTATTGGATAATTGCCGCACAGCTCGAACCTCCTTACAGAAGGTGCTTCAGATCCACCACGTTCGTCACCACAATCTTCAGCATTCTCTCGTGAATATTCGTGAGTTTATTTGCGATATTTACGCAACAACTATCGCCCTATTTCCTAATCAGAACTATCTTCAATTCTCTTTGGAATGCGATGATGTTTTACACTTGGAAACCGATGCTGAACTACTTACCCTAATATTACAGGGCTTTATTAAAAATGCTATTCAATACGCAATCCCGTCTCCCGATGCCTACGTTCGCGTTGTAGTAAACTATTCTGACCATGCTGGTATTCAGATCTTAGTAGAAGATAACGGAGAGGGCATTTTACCTAAACTTGAAGAGAAGCTATTTACGATGTTCTTCCGGGGGCACGAGTCTAAAAGTGGTACGGGTCTTGATTTATACATCGCTCGTCTGGCTGCTGAACGATTGCAAACAACGGTGAAGTATCATCCTGAACTAGACCATACTGGCTTTTCGTTAACAATACCCTTGCTCGAACACAAAAACAACGAAGAAATATCATCCCAAGAAATCACGCTTTCTAAAGCGTAATTCCAATTGCTTTTAGTTGCTGAGCAAATTTTAGTCGGCGACTTTGAATTGCTTCCTCGTTGATCTCAAAGGTAATCTTACCTCGGTCGGCCACAAAGTTCAGTAAGCTTCCAAACTGACCTAACCCAGGTTTACAACTTACAACCAGTACGGGTTGGTTATCGGTTGTTGATAATACTTCGCTGAGCCAATAACTATTTTCGTGCGGTATAAAAACTACGTGACACCCGTCTTCTATCTCCTGAGGATTTTGGTAGTTTCGAATTTTGATCGGATTTCCCCCTACGGTGCGCGTACTGGCCATTTTGTTGAGCTCTTTTAAAATGCTATGCTCACCCATAACCCCGATGATAAATTCTTGCTGAATGACCGTTGGCCACACAAAATAACGAGAAAAGTTGTACAAATAGATGGTATGAATTTGATCCTGGGTTTGCTCATAGTCGTCTAATGACTGTGCTTGGGCGCAGAATCCTAGAGAAAGCAGCAGTGAGGCAACTATTAACCCTTTTATTTTCCTAAGCATATTAAAAAATCTAAGGCTTCTGTAGTTTTTCTTTTACTAAGCTATACTGCTCATAATCGTTGATATTATAATATACCCCTTGCAGTGCCTTAAGCGCATTTACGTGCGTTTGGTCTAACTCACTTACCTTTTTCAAATACGGTAAAGCTGATAAAAATAGTGTGCTACATTCCTCCAACAGTTGATTAAATTCAATAATATCCAATTCATAATTCTGAGCTGCTCCGTTGATAGAATTAACGCCACGATTATAATAAGCGATACCTAAATTATAGTTTGCCTGAATATGATTGGGGGCAATCTGTAATACCCTTTCATACATTGCTCGTTGCTGATCGAAGTAGCGCAAATTATCTACCTCTCTGGACAATAGCTTTTCGTAGATGGTGCCTGCCAACAGTAATCCTTCAACATCGTTAGGGTGCTCCTCTAGGTATGCTACTACTGACTGTTCAGCTTCTTGGTAATACTCACGTTGCATTAAAAAGTTGAGTTCGGCAATGTGCATATTTGCATCTTGCGGAAAGATCTTTCTTCCCTCAGCAAGGTACCACCGAGCGCTATCAAACTGGTTTAATTCGGCTCGGTAAGTTGCTTCTACTTCGTAGATCAACGCATCCTGGTAGCCCAGTTGCAAGGATTGGTACAGGTACTTCCGAGCTTCACTGGGGTTATTCAGCTGCAACATAGCGTACCCGTAGTAGAAAAAAGCTTCTGGACGATGCTCTTGGGCGAAGTTATTTTCACTATCTATCACCGGACGTAGGACCAATAGAACTTTGGAATATTTCTGTCCATTTAACAGGGCGATAGCATCATTTAGGAAACCGGTGTACGCATGAGCAATCAGAGATCGACAATCTGTTGCAAACTGTTGTGAACTATCTATTGTAATACAGTGCTTGGCGGCGGCAATACTTACATTGCGTAAATAGTAGATAGAATCAGTTGATTCCTCAGCTAACTGCTGATAAATATAGCTCCGAAGGTACCAGGCTTTAGGATTGTCAACCGTACTATTGTGCTCTATTGCAATATTAATGGCCTGCTGACTTTTGCGTAACTGACCCTGTTTCAACAGTGTGTACGCTTTATCTACCATCATCATCTGTCCCCAGGCTATATTTCCGGAAAAAACACCTAGTAATAGGGCAGTAGTAAAAACGAACAGTATCCTGTAGCTACTTATGTTTATGTAGAATTTAGATAGAAACATAATGACTAGTACATTCGTCCTAGATTGGATTTTCGTTCAATACAAAAATACCAAAAGCACTCAGTCTACCCGCTATGAATCTTCTCCGTTTCTTACATTCCAGATTTATGATATAGTATTACTAAAGATCGCCCTTTGTTCTCAGCCACACTGAATAACTACTTTTCCGGTTCGGCCCGATTGGGTGCTGTAAGTAACCGCTTTTGACGCTTGAGCCAGGGGGAAAGTTTTTTCCACATCTAGCGTTACATCGCCCTGTTTCACCATGTTGTAGACTTGTTTGGCTGCTCGAGCTTTCGCTCTTACGCTCGATTCTTCCATCCAGCGGCTCAGCCAAAACCCTTTGATGGTTGGAGTGCGAAAAATAGTGGGACCGTAGCTAATTTTGGCTTCTTCCCCACTCATTAATCCGTAGATGAGCATGGTAGCATCTTTCCCTAAACTGGCAATGGCTTGGGTACCAATATCGCCTCCTACTGACTCAAAGCAAGCCTGTACTCCTTTACCTTCCGTTAAGCTTTTTACCCGATCAGCCAGCGAATCTTCTTCAGTATTTACTACCGCCTCGGCTCCCAAATCAAGTAGAGGTTGCACCTGTTCGGTACGCCGTACGGTACCAATTACCCGGACACCCGCTTTTTGGGCAAGCTGAATAACCATTTTGTTGAGCGATGAAAAAGCAGCGGTTAGTAGCAGCCAGTCGCCCTTTTTTAGCGCTACTTCATCCAACATAGTCACTGCGGTAAAGGGATTAACGAAAAACTGTGCGCCCTCTTCAAACGACAAGTTGTCGGGAATTGGTAGTAGGCTTATGGCGGGCGCTACCACGTATTCGCTCCAGGTGCCTAACGCAGCAAAGGCTACCCGCTGGCCTTGGGCGATTTTCAAACCCGAACCGATACCCGTGCCGATCACATCGATCTCACCGGCTCCTTCAAAACCTACCGGACTATCGGGAAACTGGGGCGAAATACCGTACACTCCCTGAATGAACACTACATCTGAAGGATTGACCGGAGCTGCCTTTACTTTTATGCGAACCTCGCCGGCCTTGGGCTCCGGTACGGGAACGTCTTTTACGGTAAGAACGTCGGCATCTCCGGGTTGGTTAAATACGATTTGTTTCATAGGGTTAATAGTTCTGAGGCTACAGTCCACAGTCGACAGTCCGCAGTTAAATTATCTGTGGACTGTCGACTAGTAATTGACTAAATTGTTTTACCGCTACTTTTTTATTCTCAATTCCGGTTTCCGGTCTAATTGAGAGCAGCGATGAGTCGTAATCCATCCAACGTAAGCCAGGGTTCTACTCGGTTGAAGCGGTTGGTGAGGGGGGCAATTACTTCGGCTAAACCTCCGGTAGCTATTACCTTGACTGATCGTCCAAGTTCCTGCTCTATCCGGTTAACTAGCCCTTCCACTAATCCTACGTAGCCCAACACAATCCCCGATTGAATGGCGTGAGTGGTGTTTTTACCTAATACGGAAGGCGGAGGAGTTAAGGGGACAAACGGAAGTTGGGCAGTATTAGATGATAACCCTTTCATGGCGGATTCTAGGCCAGGAGCAATAGAAACTCCTAAAATTTTGCCTGACTGGTCTACCGTAACTACCGAGAGTGCTGTACCAAAATCTACCACCACACAGTCGGTTTGCGTAAGTTGATAACCCGCTACGGCGTTAGCCAGCAGATCAGTACCCAATTCGTGCGGATTATCCGTAGCAATAGACAGTCCAGTACGCAGTGTTGTATTAATAACCAAGGGCTGCTGGTGAATCAGCCGGGTTAGCATCTGTCGAAAAGTTGCCGTCAGAGATGGCACTACGCTACTCATTACTATCTGTTTTACAACGTTAAGTGTAATTTTTTCATTGGCGAATAATGATTGTAGCTGAATAGCGTATTCATCGGCTGTTTTATTAGATACGGTGCTCAACCGCCAGTGATGAATCCACCGCTGGTCATAGACACCCAGGGCAATGTTAGAGTTACCAATATCTACTGCTAGTATCAAATTAGAGAAAATAGAGGGTTATTGAACAATGGCGAATATGGTAGGTTCTTAGCACATAAGCAAACCACCCATTTTTATGCGAATATATGATAATACCATTGTGACAATGAGTTATGAGCTACGCGAAAAGAACCAGCAAGGCCCAATGATGGAAGTGATGGATACGGCTTATCCCTTTATCTTCTTTTACCCTTCTGATAATCTGCTACAATCGTTTCAAGACCAGATTCGGGGACTGCCCGCCGGAGAGTCGTTTGAATTTACCATTCCGAGCGAAGAGGCCTATGGCTTGCATCAAGCCAGTAATGTGGTAGATATACCCCTGGAGCGATTTGTCGTAGATGATGAAATGGCTGATACCATTCGCGATGTAGGGCAGTATGTAGCCGTTACCGGAGAAGATGGGCAGCAACGCAATGGCTTGGTAGTTGAGAAAAAAACCACTCACCTGAAAGTAGACTTAAACCACGCAATGGCCGGAAAAGATTTACACTTTGCTGGGCGCATATTATTTGTCAGAAAAGCTAAAGCCGATGAGATTATTCAGAAGCGGTATATTATGCCCGATGGCATCCGTTTCTAGGAAATTCCTATTTTTGCGGCAAATCAACGTCCGCTATGCATTATTTCTTCGCCGCTACCCTGCTGAGTGCTTTTGCTTTTACCCCCTGCTTAGGGCAAATATTAAATATTGAAAAGGAACGGATGAGTGGTGACTCAGCCAATTACTTTTTGGGTACCGTAGGGTTAAGTTTTAATGCGAATAATCAGAGTTTGACCGCTGACGGTACAGAGCGATCATTTGTCGGATTTACCGCTAATTCA
Organism: Tunicatimonas sp.; assembly: GCF_049647865.1. Taxonomy (NCBI): domain Bacteria; kingdom Pseudomonadati; phylum Bacteroidota; class Cytophagia; order Cytophagales; family Catalimonadaceae; genus Tunicatimonas; species Tunicatimonas sp. The sequence continues at coordinate 7,757 of NZ_JBARYM010000491.1, forward strand.
GATGCAGCGTACCTTTCTACTTACCATAGCTTTCTACTCATTGGCCAGTTACAGTATACAGCTACCAGTGAGGCAGCTATTAATAGTGCGGGTTACGGTCACTTTCGGATTAATTGGTTAAGGAAAAACGCCGTCTCCTACGAGAACTTTGCGCAGATTCAGTACGATCAGGGACGGGGTATGCAGTCGCGGCGGTTAGCTGGAGGTGGAGTGCGCTTCCGAATTTACCGCGAAGAAAAGTCCAGCTTATTTGCCGGAACGGGAGTGATGTACGAACGGGAAGAATGGGAACGTCCTGGCGACGAAGGGGGCACCGAAGAGCTTAGGCTCTGGAAAAATAGCAGTTATCTGACTAGTCGACTGCAACTGCGCGAAAATATTGCGTTTAGCTCTATCGTCTACTTTCAAACCGGTTACGACACTGATCGAGATTTCTTCCGTCATCGAGTGAGTGGCGATATTAATATTTTGATTAATATCACCTCCAAGCTAGCGTTGCAAACTGCGGTGGCATTAGCCTACGAAAACCGTCCGGTAGTACCGATTCCCAAGTTTTTGTACCGCGTTACCA
>NZ_JBARYM010000492.1:0-9281 GCF_049647865.1 Tunicatimonas sp.
GCTGTGTTGTACCTACTGAGAACGGTTTGTATTTGTACTACGTAGGTTGGAACCCTAGCGGATCGGTTCCGTACCGAAATGCTATTGGCCTAGCCGTTAGTCATGACGATGGTTTGACCTTTGAGCGGATGTTTGACGGAGCAATCGTAGACCGGAACCGGTATGAACCGTACTTTACTGCTTCGCCCTGGATTATGAAAGAGGAAGATAAGTGGCATATGTGGTACGCTTCCAGTACAGGCTTTGCGGTTATAGATCAGAAACCTGAGCCTCTGTATATTATTAAATACGCTCACTCACTTAATGGTATTGACTGGGTGCGGGAAAATACTACTTGCATTCATCCCCAAGACAAATACGAAGCGAACGCTAGAGCTACGGTGATAAAGGAAGAAGGTATATATCGGATGTGGTACGCCCACCGAGGTAGCATTGACTACCGCGATGGTTCGGGGAGCTACCGGATCGGGTACGCCGAATCAGAAGATGCTATTCATTGGAAGCGCATGGACAATCAAGCGGGAATTCAGTATTCAGGACAAGGCTGGGACGCTACTATGAAAACTTACCCCTGCGTGGTTCAGTATCGAGGAAAAAAATATCTGTTCTACAATGGTAACGGATTTGGAAAGACTGGTATAGGGTACGCTATTTATGAAGACTAAACAATGGAAACGACTATTTACAACTACGATTTAGAGAAATATAATTTTTCTAAAATCATTGCTAATTACTTAGAAGTAGATGATTTGTCAGTGATAGAAGCCTCTTTGGGTAATAGCAATAAAACCTCGCAAAATTCGCTGTACAAGAATATGGAGCAAAGCTCCGCCTATCAGCAACTGTATAAATGCCTTGATTCAGCGGAGGGAACTTCGTTCTATGATACCTACGAGCGGTTTATCCAGCAGGTGATCCGTCCGCAGTACGACGAGCCCATTCTCTATCAAAAAAAACCAACGCACCGTATCCTATTTTTAGATACTCCCGGCATTTCCCGCTTTCATCGCGACCGCGACTACGGCCATAGTACAGCAGAAATTAACTATTTCGTTCCCCAAACGAAAGCATTCGGTACCAATACCGTTTGGATTGAAAGTAAAGAAGGAATGAAGGATTTCTTACCAATAAAAGCCAACGCGGGTCAATTTGCCCGATTTAACGGAGCTTCGTTAGAGCACGGTGCCAAAGAAAACAAAACCGGCAAAAGCAGAGTATCCTTCGATTTTCGGGTGATTCCGGTCTCTAAAACTCCAGCAAAAATTACTGATACCTCATCGTGGCAGGAGGAAGATAAAGAGAATCCTTTGTTTCAAAACGCTCACAAATTTTCCCTATGCCAATAAGTTCGCCAATCGCAAATGCACCGTATCAGAGCAGTGTTAAGCCCTGGAAAATTGTACCTAAAGTTAGCGTATCAATTATTACGTACAATCACGAAAACTACATTGCTCAAGCCATTGACAGTGTACTTAAACAGCAGGTCACTTTTGACTACGAGATCATCATTGGCGACGACTGTTCTACCGATGGCACCCGCGAAATACTGCAAACCTATCAGCAGCGGTATCCTGATATTATTCAGTTGGTTTTACATCCTAAGCGTTACGACGGGGTGCCCGGAAGGCTCAACAATATCACCAACTTATACGCCTGCCGGGGGCAGTACGTAGCCCTACTAGATGGAGATGACTACTGGATTAGTGATAACAAGCTACAAACTCAAGTAGAATTCTTGGACCAACACCCCGAATACGTCCTTACCTTTCACGATGCTTTGGTTATCTCCGAAGAAAAGGACTTTGACTCCTACAACCATAGTGATGAATTTGCTTTCCTACAATCAAAAGACTCCTTTATTCATCGGGATGTTGCCGAACGGTGGTTTATGCAAACATCTTCTATCATGTATCGCAACAAAATATTAGGCGAGTTTCCTGATTGGTTCTGGCAAGTTTATAGCGCAGACTATATCTTACAACTGCTTATTAGCCAATATGGAAAAATTCGTTATTTCTCTCATTTAAGTAGCGTACGAAGAAAAAACCAGAATAGCTTTAGCGTTTTGTACAATCAATCTTTAGAAGACAATTTGAGAAGAATTAAAGAAATAAAAATTCTACAACAGAAGTTTGAGTACGTTAAGACCTCTATATTTTTTAGGAAAAGACTCGCAAGATATTATTATCGCCACGCTTTTTTGCTCAGGGGTCAGAAATCCTACCTTTTATCAACTTTATATCTATTAAAAAGCTTTAGCACCAACCGAGAATACTTTCTTTCTAAAAATAGCTTTCTTAAAAAGTTTATTTAATGTTTGTCACTCCTTTATAGAACTTCTGTAAAGATCTGTTTAATTTAAAGGCAGCCTAATAAAACTTCATGCCGCTCCCAAAGGTTAGCGTATCAATCATTACGTATAATCACGAAAAGTATATTGAACGCACAATTTTGAGCGTACTAAAGCAACGCGCTAATTTTGACTACGAGATTATTATCGGTGACGACTACTCTACGGATGGTACCCGCGAAATATTACAAACCTATCAGCAGCAGTACCCCGATATTATTCAGTTAGTTTTGCATCCCCAACGTTACGAGGGCGTACCTGGTCGGCTGAACAATATCACCAACCTATACGCCTGCCGAGGGCAGTACGTGGCTATGTTGGATGGAGATGACTATTGGATCAGTGAAGGTAAACTGCAAACCCAGGTAGACTTTTTAGATCAGCACCCCGATTATGTTCTTACCTTCCATGATGCAAAAGTAGTTTCGGAAGATAATGAATCTGACACTTACTATTATAGTGAGAAAAAGCAGAATCCTCACCAAGGAACTACCTTTACCCAAGAGCAAGTGGCCAAAAAATGGTTCATTCAAACATCGACTATGCTATTCCGAAATCATTTGATTGGCGAATTTCCCGACTGGTTCTGGCAGATCTGTAGTGCCGACCACGCCATTCAACTCTTGATTACCAGGTACGGTAAAGCTAAATATTTAAATAATCTAGAATCAGTACGATGGGTGCATTCACATAGCTTTAATAATACGTATTGGCGTGATAAGCTTATCCAGAATGAGCTAATGATTAGTGATCTACTAATTTTTTCTGAGAACTTTCCGGCATTGCGTTGGGCTATTCAGTCTGATCATATATTAGCCAGGCGGTATTCTTACTCTGCTCAGTTATTTTGGCAACGCAACAGGTATAAAGATGCATTAGTATCTTTTTTTAAGTGCATTAGCCAAGATCCATCTTGGGTTAAGAAGAGAATAAAAGTAAGGATGCAACTTTTGTTCAGTTGGTTCTTACCAGCCTTTTCCAAAAGAAGGAAGAGTAAGCATATTTCTGGAAATACCTTTGCTGATAGGCACTCTATGAATTAGTAGACTTTGCTGCTAGAGATTGTATTAAATCTTGGCTAAAATCTTGGGCAATACTAGTATAATCATAGTTCTCTATTACAAACCGCTGAGCGTTCTGAGCAATTTCTTCTCTTTCTTTCTCATGAGTTAGAAAATACTGTACCTTATCCAGAAAATCTCGTTCGTTTTTGTACGTAGCGAAAACATCATCAGGAAATAGTCCTTTAAAATTGGGAGCTTCTCGGGTAAGCATAAAAGCACCGCACCCCATCACCTCGAACATTCGCTGATTAAATCCAATACCATTGGCGGTATCAACGTAATCATTCATTACGATTTTGCTGTCTTTATAAATCTGAAACATCTCTAAGCCTGATGTAAGCCCGTGAAATGTCTGGTGCAATGCTGGAAATTCTTCCATCTTCCTTCCATCTCCGCCGTACTTCCACCAGTAGCCCCACCATTTGAAGTTAGTTTTGCTAGCAACACTATTAATAAAAGTGGTTCTCTTAGAGAAATTTTGGGTTCCTAAACCACCTACGAAGATTACTTCGTACTTTTTTTCGCGTACTTCTAACTCAGTAATTATTCGCGCATCGAAGCCTTGATTATTGATAATGGTAGGCACGCCGTGTAGCTCAAAAAAGGTTTTAAAGTCAGGTTGATCGGTATAAATAATATCCCAGTGATTGGGGTGCCAACTGAAAGGTAGGCGTGCTGAAAGGCGCGATACAAGTAAAGTGTTTTTACGGTACTTTTGCCAGAATCTACTTGAAATTGGTTGGGAACGCACAAAAATAACATCAGGCTTTACCTTCTGAATATACTGATCAATTACGTAGTCACGCCAATGGCCCGGATTAAATCTAAGTCGAGTATTTTTGCGACTGTACCACTGCTTCTTTAGTTTATGATATGAACCGAAAAGCTCTTGTGCCGTTTTTTCCAAAAAAGTATCATCCAGCAAGAAAAATTCTTCGGCATCCCACTCGCCGGTTTGGTTCAAATGGTAGGTATAAAAATCCGAATAGTTACTACGCAACCGGATAAGCCTCTCCCGGTATTCTCCCAATGAAAGGGAGTTTATATCGGGCCAGCTTTGTTTTTTCTGCGCCAAATACTCCGGAGGATGAATAATATCAAATTTTATGAGCTTTCGTTTCATTAGCTAAAGGAATCAGCGATTGTCTGAGTAATAAACTCTATCTGGGAATTAGTCAGCTCAGCGTACATGGGCAACGACAGAATTTCCGGCTGGTACTGACTGGTAATTGGGAAATCTTCCGGCTGATGACCCAAATCTTGATAGCAAGGCAAAAAAGGCAGAGCCGTTGGATAATGAATCCCCGTTTGAATTTCCTGTTCTTGCAACTTTTGCTGTAGTTGATCTCGCCTCGAAGTTCGTATTACGTACAAATGCCAGCCGTGCCGATAGCCTGACTGCTCGCTAGGGCAGTCAATTGAGGTTATTTTAGCTAATTGTTCAGTATATTGCCGGGCAGCCCTTTGCTTTTCGTGCAGCCACTGATCCAGGTACGGTAATTTGGCCAGCAAGATTGCCGCTTGTAATCCGTCTAGCCGACTATTTCGCCCGTGCAGCACGTGGTCATGACGGGTTCGCTGTCCGTGACGAGCAATAATACGAGCCTGTTCAGCATGTTCCCCTTTCTGAAAAACCATGGCTCCCCCATCGCCGTAACAACCCAAATTTTTACTCGGAAAAAAGCTAAAGCCCGCCGCATCTCCCCAAGTACCTGCCTTCCGACCGTTGATAGTAGCTCCGTGAGCCTGAGCGCAATCCTCAATTACTAATAGATTATTCTTTTGGGCGATTCTCATAATAGCTGTCATATCTGCCGGATGTCCGTACAAATGAACCGGCATGATGGCTTTAGTTCGCTCCGTAATTTTGCTTACTATTTCTTGCGGATTTATCGTGTACGTATCTAAAGACACATCTACGAACACCGGGGTAGCTCCGGCGGTTACTACCACTTCCGAAGTAGCTACCCAAGACATGGTAGGAACCAGCACCTCATCGCCCATGCCAATATTTAGTGTCCGTAAAATAATCTCTAAGGCATCAGTACCGTTACCGCAGCTAACTACCTGAGATGCTCCTAAATAACTCCCAAATTCCTGTTCAAACTGGGCTACCGACTCGCCACCAATAAAAGCGGTATTAGTAATCGTCTGTTCAATAGCTGCGTCAATTTCCGGCTGAAGGCGATTGTATTGGGCTTTTAGGTCAATAAGAGGAATAGACATATTAAATTCTTTGGTTAATGCTAAAGGATAAATTCTGAGGGTTGAGGTCACCTAGCCAAACTGTTCTACCATTCTGGCATACAACTTCTACTCGCTCGGCTTGTACCTGACTGATAAACGGAGTGGCAACTCCCACGTAGCGACGGTCACCCAGTGAAGCGTGGCGGATTTTGATAAGCTGATCACCTAACTTGATAAAAGCAGGATCAGCGGTAGACCGCAACGCCATTACTTTGCGAATGATACGATCATGATCGTGCCATTCGGTAAGCTCGCTATCTTGGGGGTAGCGGCGGGCCACGTACGTAGCCTGCTGGTCGTCGTTGGGTTGGGGAGTAATTTTGTTACTAGCAAAGTCAGTTAAAAATTCGCCAAACCCCGCTTTAAGCTCATTCATAAGACTGGTTCGCAGTTCATGTACCGATATTCCTTCGGTAATTGAAATTTCTCTCTGCCAGTAAATACCTCCGCCATCAATCACTTCTGTCATCTGGTGAATGGTGACTCCGAAGGTTTTCTCGCCATTGATCAGTGCCCAATGTAGCGGGTGGCGACCTCGGTAGCGAGGCAGTGGGGCCAAATGCACATTGAGCACTTGGTACTGATCGAGCAGGGTAGTGAATTTGAAATTGCAAAAGCAGTTAATCAAATACGTTATTGAATAATCAGATAACCAGCTCACTAGTTTTGCTTGATTAAACCCAACCAGTAAGTGATCAGCCGAAATGTATTGCTCGTACTGCTCTCGTAACTGGGGAGTCACTTCCTTTTGCAACCCAACTGCTACCGGACTTAAGTCAGTGCTTTGTAAAGATTGGAGCAAAGTGAGTGGACCGTCGTTATTTCCTACAATAGCAATCACGCGAAATAGGGGTAAATGATAGAACTTATTTGGCTAGTTACTTCGGTGCTCAGTTTTTGATCAACTATGGTTTGCGTTAGCGACTTTAGTAATGTTTTACTCTCATTTCCAGTGCGCTCATCGTATTCTTCCGGAGTCAGCGTAAAGTAGGTAATAGGATGCGAAACTCCGCCCGTACTTTCTTTGAATCGTCGGAGCCCCTCATAGGATGGCCCCGTTCCGCTAAGACCTAAATCAATAGTGTGACAATTTCTTTCTACCGCTATTTCAATGAGCCGATGAAACAAAAGATTGTTGGGACGATACGCTAAAGAATCAGAAGCTGAACAGCCAAATTTGTAGTAGAGGGTAGACTGATACTGTAGCACAACAATGCTAGCAAGTACTTGCTGCTGCCGCGAAGCTTGCAAGATAAACCCCTGTTCTTCTTGAATAAATGTTTGATGAATGTTTCGGAAAAATTCGTAGGGTTGAGGAATGCTGTTAAATTTCTCGAACCGAAGTTGATGATACATCTGGTAGAAAGTGCGTAAGGCAGCTTCATCAGTACTAATCTCAGTAGTAACTTCTGCTTTCTGAGCTTTTCGCACTCCCCGTCGAAAAGAAGACGATTGGCTAATCTGAGCAGGGGTACTCGTATCAATTCGGTGGTAAACCGCGTGACGAGTAGGCTTGCCTAAAGAAGATGCTATCGGATTGTCGGTCTCTAGTTCGGTTTTAAGAATAATTTGATAGTGAGGGTACTTCTCTCGTAGTGCTGAGACAATAGCTGGTAGCGATTCTTGGTAGTTTGCACTAATGGGCGTGTAATCAGAAAAGGGTAAACTGATAATTTTTTTACCTGCTAGATTGTCGGTTACTGTGAACAAAATGAAATATTCGTTGCTAGTATCCAGAGCGGTGAACCAGTGGTATCCGTACGTTTTTTGAAGCACTGCTAACCATCGGGCCGAATAAAATAGGTTGTTTACCCTAGATTCGTAGAATGATGGTTCTAGCGCATCGTACGGAGTAATTTCTACCATAAGCTACTTCGCTTCCGCTTGACCGTAAATTTTCTCAATCGCCTGAATGGTTTTTAGACCCTCATCACCCTCTACTACTCCCTTCCGGCTATCAATAATTTGTTCGGCTAAGCTATGAATTAGCTTATCATGGTTGGAGCTGGAGCCCTGGTAGGTTCCGTACTGGTTGGGAGCATCGTTAAAATCAATGTCCTCCGGCATGGGGTACGACATTACGTCCCAGAACTCAATTTTATTAAGGTATTTGCCCCCAATTTTAATAGTGCCCTTTTCTCCGATAATCGTGATACTTCCTTCGTAATTCACATTATACACGCAGGTAGTCCATAGCAACGAGCCAATCGTTCCGCTATCAAACCGCAGGGCGGAAACTCCGCAGTCCTCTATTTCAATATCGTGGTTGAGGGTGTCAATAATTGTTTTAGCTTCTTGAATATTACCGAACCACCACACAAGCAAATCTAAAAAGTGGCTTACTTGGGTTTGTAGCGCCCCGCCTTCCAAGTGCTTCTTTCCCCGCCAGGGCGATTGCTCGTAATAGGCATTGTGCCGATTCCACATCACATTGCACTGCACCATAAAAATTTTGCCTAATCGCCCTTCATCTAGCGTTTGCTTAGTTAGCATAATCGGGGCGTTGTAGCGATTCTGCTTTACTACGTACAAGCTCACATTATTTTCCTTGGCAGCCTGAATCATGCGTTCGCTCTCGAGGCAGCTTAAAGCCATTGGCTTTTCTACTAAAATATGTTTTTTGGCGTAGGCAGCTTGAATGCTCATAATAGCGTGTAGGCCGTGGGGAGTACAGATACAAACAATGTCAATAGAAGCCTCGGCGAGCATCCGTTCGTAGTTTGTATAACTAACTACCTGTGGATAGTCAGCCGACAATTTTTGTAAAACTTGCTGGTCTACATCACAGATGGCTACCATCTCGGCCTGAGGTTCCGCCTCAATTACCGCAATATGCCTTCGGCCAATATGCCCACAGCCTACTACCCCAAATCTAATCTTTCGCATACTATGTGCTAATTACTGGAACATTACTATTCTGATAGAGATTAAAATCCACGTAAAATTGATCCAACCCCCGAGGCTGCGGATCACCTGATCGGAAAAAATCATTTCCGAATACCGATAGCTGAAATGCATTCATCAACTGATCTTGCACTAGCGTATCGCCCCGCCCCTCAGCCATATACAGCTCTACCGCGTAGTCGCCTTCTGAAAGTGGCATTCGCTTAATTTCAAAAGTTAAGCGTGTTTCGCCATCTAGTGTTACCTGCTTACTAAATAAGGACGTTGATAGTGTAAACAAGCGAGCACCGAACTGATCTCGAAAGCAGACGGCGGCGTAAACTTGTTTAGTACCGATGTCTCTGCGCGGCATGATACGGGTATGAATTCGTACTCGGGAACCTGTTGCTACTTCGTTGATGATGTGCCCCGCTTCATTTTCTATCTGTACTTCTTCAAATTGGTAATCTCCCAACCCTTGCCGGTCGGTACGATCGCCGATGGAGCGATCTGACATTTGGGCGTTAATGTTAGCGTAGGTACGAATAGCTTCGCTAGTGCTACCGTCGTAAACCACTTTTCCGTGCTTAAGTACTACCCCACGAGTACACAGCCGGGAAACCGCGCCCATATTATGACTAACAAATAACACCGTTCGTTTACCTCCCGCACTCACTTCCTGCATTTTACCAATGGCTTTCTTCTGAAAAGCAGCATCGCCAACCGCGAGCACCTCA
>NZ_JBARYM010000493.1:0-2372 GCF_049647865.1 Tunicatimonas sp.
GTCTATTGTAGAGCAAGTTGCCTTCCACGGGAAGAAGGAAGCTATTCTGCTCAAAGGGGGTAAGGTAGCGGGTCTGGTAGCTAAAGGTATTCAGTCCAAAAGGGTCAATAATCTGTACTAAGTCCTGGTTTTCTACGTCTTGAGCCAGAAAGTTAGCCAGCAGATAGGCGATAAATACTATAATGCCCCCGGAGTAAATCGACTTGATGTTACGGGTGAAGATAATCACCGCAAAGAAGAGGGTAGCTGCCAGCCAGAGGTTCGGCAGCATCAAAGTGAACCAGGGGTGAAAATAGTTAGCCCAAGTGTTCGGGCCGTAGCGTAGCGCGTCGGTCCAGCCAGTGGTCGGGCCAATAATACTACCTAAAAAGATACCCAGCACCACGCCTAGCGAGATGAACGTAAGCGTGACAAAGGAACCCCAAAAGCGACCCATAAAGTACGCAGTTTTGCTAATGGGGTAGCTAAATAAGAAAGTACCGGTCTTATGTTCTAAATCCCGGTAGAGCGGCACGCCCATTACCGCCGAAGCTAGCATAATAGCGAACAACGAAATGAGGAGCTGCAAATTAGCAATTACTACCGGAGCATTGTGAAATACCTTTTCGGAAGCCGGAGTGCTACCCGAGGCGATCAGTAGTAGCCCAACTATCGTAAGTAAGGCGAAATAGATGTAAGTAGCCGGTCGGCTGAAGCGGTACTTGAGTTCAAAGACAAATATATTCCAAAACATAGGGGTAGCTCAAAGAGTGATAGGATCTACTTTTCTGGAGATATGGCTAAAGTACACATCTTCCAGATCGGTTTGAGCCGGTTCAAAACCATTGCCTGGATCGTTGTCACTCTCTATTCGTAGGCTCAACCGACCTTCTATCAGCTTGGTAGAAATCACCTGGTAGTCAGATTTGTAGCTTTCCAGTGCTTCTTTTTCTACCGCCTTTTTGTAGATTCTACTTTTTAGTGAAGCAATACCTTCCTTAGGCTTGCCCTGCATAAGCAATTCACCCGCGCAAATGATTGCCATGTTGGAACAGAGTGTACTCACATCCTCCACGATATGAGTAGATAAAATAACGATGGTGTTTTCACCGATTTCACTTAGCAAATTGTAGAAGCGATTCCGCTCCGAAGGGTCAAGACCAGCAGTGGGTTCATCCACAATAATCAGTGAGGGGTTTCCAACTAAAGCTTGAGCAATGCCAAACCGCTGCCGCATCCCCCCGGAGTAGGTACCCAATGCTTTCTTACGGTGGCTGTATAGGTTTACTTTGTTGAGCAGCGATTCTACCAAATACTTACGATCTTTTTTATTGCCTACGCCCTTCATCTGGGCAATATGGTCGAGCATAACCTCAGCATTAATGCGGGGGTACAAGCCAAAATCTTGGGGCAGGTAGCCTAACCTCTCGCGAATAGCCTGCTTGTTGGTCGTTACATCTAGGTCGTCTAGCATGATGGTACCAGTGTCGGCATCCTGTAAGGTAGCAATCGTACGCATCAGGGTAGACTTACCCGCACCATTGGGACCGAGTAGGCCGAACATACCCTGCGGAATGGTCAGCGATATGTTATTGAGTGCCTGCGTGCCGTTGGCGTAGGTCTTAGAGAGGTTTTGAATACTGAGTTTCATAGAGAGGGATGGTTGTGAGTGTACGTGTGAGAAATTGCTTGTAGTTACAATTGCTAGCGTAAGCAATAGTATATAGCAATTTATTGGACAAATTACTTTAGCGATGGGAAATTTACAAACCCTTCGTTCAGTGTTCTAGCGAACGGCTTTTGTATCGCTGTAGCAAATGGCTCTTTTTATGATACTATTTTCTTATCCTGTAGTCCACCACAAATGCATCTTCCAGCACATTAACTCACTAAACTAGTTACCAAACTTTTTGCATTCGAGATGGAGCAAATCAGTATGTTGAGGAGACAAAGCCAACCTTAAGATAGACGGAGGCATTGGTGGCCATTACCTAATTTAACTTGGCACAAAACATATTACGCCAGCAACTATTATCTTGTAACTCTACAAGGTAATTTTGAAAAATTTCCTCTCTGAAGAAGTAAGTTTAGTAACCTTAGTCACCAGAAATAGCTGCTCAATGACTATGGCATCTATAGAATTTGTCTTAAAAACAGTAGATATAATCTTACAAAATGGCACTGTACAAAAATAGAGAGGCATGCTCGCTGACTACAATTGCTAAATTTACTACGTAAGATATAGTTGATTTATCTATTTTTTATTACAGCCGACAAGGTATAAATTTACCCAAATCCAACTCTTTATCACTATACGCTCTAATAAGTGTATGTTTTTTTATGTAATATCTGGAGAAGTTCCTTTTATTTGAAAATCATTCAGTAATCTATAC
>NZ_JBARYM010000494.1:0-4656 GCF_049647865.1 Tunicatimonas sp.
ACTAACAACTCCTCGCAACCCAACATCATTTTCATTCTCACCGACGATCAACGCTGGGATGCGCTAGGCTATGCTGGGAATGAACTAATTCACACGCCAGAAATGGATAAGCTGGCCCAGCAGGGCACCTACTTCTCCCACGCTATGGTGACTACTCCTATTTGTGCCGGAAGTCGGGCAAGTATTTTGAGCGGATTATATGAGCGTACGCATCGCTACAACTTTCAGAGTGGCCCAATGCAGGAAGGCTACATGCAACAGGCTTATCCTAAGATGCTGAAAGAAGCCGGCTACCGTACCGGATTCTACGGGAAGTTTGGAGTGAACTACGATAATTTGGATGCACTGTTCGACGAATACGAATCATATGATCGTAACAATAGGTTTAAAGATCGGCGCGGGTATTATTACAAAACTTTAGAAGAAGATACCGTACATCTCACCCGCTACACTGGCCAGAAAGCCCTGGACTTTATTGATCGAGCGGATACTGAGCAGCCATTTTGTCTATCGCTGAGCTTTAGTGCGCCCCACGCTCACGATCCGGCCGAAGACCAGTATTTCTGGCAACCGGAATCGGATAAGTTGCTAGCAAAAACAAAAGTGCCTGACCCAAAACTGGGCGATAATCGCTACTTTAACAAATTGCCGGAACCTGTGCGAGAAGGGTTTAATCGTACTCGCTGGTACTGGCGTTACGATACTCCCGAGAAGTACCAACACAGTGTGAAAGGCTACTACCGCATGATTTCGGGTATTGACCGGGAAATTGGGAAGATTCGCCAGCAACTGAAAAAAAAGAACCTAGATAAAAATACCGTCATCATTCTGATGGGTGACAATGGTTACTTTTTGGGCGAACGCCAACTGGCCGGTAAGTGGTTGCTCTACGATAACTCGGTGCGGGTACCACTCATTGTCTTTGACCCCCGGGTGAACCAGCACCACGATAATGATCAGTTTGCACTTAATATAGATGTTCCGGCCACGATGCTCGATCTAGCCGGGCTTAGTGTACCTGATACTTACCAAGGAAAAAGCCTGGTATCAATCGTTTCAGGAGAAACTACGAGTCTGGTTCGCGATACCGCCCTAATAGAACACTTATGGGAGTTTGAGAATATTCCACCCAGCGAGGGTATCCGTACTGCCGAATGGAAGTATTTCCGCTACGTAAACGATAAATCTAGCGAAGAACTCTACCATCTGACCGACGACCCTCAAGAAATTAACAATCTGGCTAACAATCCCGATTACCAAGATGTACTGGCCGACTTATCTTCGGCTACTGGCCGGCTAATTCGTCAGCACCAGGATTCGCTTTCGGCAGCTCCACCCGAACTGATGGTAGAATTTATCCGCCCGTCGGGTACTTCGGCGATCAATGATAAGTTGCCTGAGTACAGTTGGACAGTACCTCGAGGAGCCGGACGGCAGCAGGGCTATCAATTGCTAGTGGCTTCTTCGGAAGAGAAGTTAGCGGAGAATCTGGGCGATGTGTGGAATAGTGGTCAAGCCCGAAGCAGTGAATCGGCCAACGTGGAGCATCGGGGTAATCCGCTATCTCCGAAGACTAAGTACTTCTGGAAAGTGCGTATCTGGGATGAGGGTAATCGGGTGACCAACTACTCGGAAGTTCAATCCTTCACAACTACTGACTTTCAGTCGGGCATTGCGCCGGGGCGGGATTTTCAGTTGGAGAGAATACATCCGGCAGCGTTAGAGAAGACCAGCGGCAATAGCTATTTCGCCGATTTTGGGAAACATGCTTTCGGTAGGCTGGAGCTATACTATCAAGCATCTGCTTCCACTACCTTAACCGTCCGCCTGGGGGAAAAATTAAAAGAGGGTCAGATTGACCAGGACCCCGGCGGCACGCTGCGCTATCAGGAGGTAGACGTACCTGTTAGCCCTAATGAGCAGACCTACACCATTGAACTGGAACGCAACGAGCGTAATACACTGCCGGTAGCAGTAGCCTTACCCGACTCCTTCGGCACGGTGATGCCTTTTCGTTATGTAGAACTGCAAGGAGTGCAAACTGAGCTAACCGCCAATGATCTTACGCAACTGGCTTACTTCAATTATTGGGAAGAGGATCAAAGTAGCTTTACCTCGTCGGATACCGTACTGAATCAGGTGTGGGATATGTGCAAATACACGATGAAAGCAACTTCCTTTGCTGGCATCTACGTGGATGGCGATCGGGAGCGAATTCCTTACGAAGCAGATGCTTACATTAATCAACTGGGGCACTACACTACCGACCGGGAGTACGCTATGGCCCAGCGAACCATTGAATGGTTTATGGAACACCCCACTTGGCCTACTGAGTGGCTGCTGCACACCGCCCTGATGATGTACCAAGACTACTACTACAGCGGTAATACTGAGCTGATTGAAAAGTACTACGAGCCGTTGAAAAGCAAAACTTTGATTGACCTAGCTCGGGAAGATGGGCTAATTAGCTCTACCTTGGGCGGAGTAACCGGCGAGTACATGGCCCAACTAGGCTTCGCCGATACTACTAACCGACTAAAAGATATTGTTGATTGGCCTCCCGCCCAAAAAGATACCGGCTGGAAACTCTCCACTGAAGAAGGGGAACGCGATGGCCATCAGATGTTACCCATTAATACGGTAGTAAACAGCTTCTTCTACCAGAATATGAAGATGATGGCTGAACTAGCCGGAGTACTGGGTAAGTCGGAGGAGGAAGCCCATTTTGATCTGATGGCCGCTAAGGTGAAACAGGCAATTAATACCACCCTGTTTGATCAAGAAAAAGGAATCTACATCGACGGCGAAGGAGCTACTCACTCCTCGCTGCATTCCAATATGATGCCATTAGCCTTCGGGTTAGTGCCGCCCGAACATCAGCAAACAGTAGTGGAATTCATTAAATCGCGGGGGATGGCCTGTAGCGTGTACGGCTCCCAGTTTTTGCTGGAAGGCTTATACGAAGCCGGAGCGGGTGACTACGCCCTGGAACTAATGACGGCTACCCACGACCGCAGTTGGTGGAATATGATTGCTGCCGGATCTACCGTGGCCCTGGAAGCCTGGGACATGAAGTACAAACCCAACCTCGACTGGAACCACGCTTGGGGAGCCGCTCCGGCCAACATCATCCCCCGTTACCTCTGGGGCATCCAACCCAAGACTCCCGGCTTCGGTATCATCAGCATTAAGCCGCAAATGAGCAAGCTGAAGCATAGCAGCATTAAAATGCCTACGCTGAAAGGCTCGGTAAGCGGAGAATACGAGCTTGTAAGCAACCGCCTGCAACGCTATACCATTGAACTACCCGGTAATACTGTAGCTGAGTTCGCTCTCCCCGATATGTCCGATACAGCTATCAGCCTTAACGGGCAGCCGATCAATCCTTCCTTTGGTTCTATCCGTTTAGAGCCGGGAGTAAATCAGATTGAGGTACGGGTGAATTCATTTTAATCAATAGAACATAGCAGAAACGGGACGGTAGTTGCGCTATTAATCACGTTTCTACCGTAGTATCGTCACACCGCCTCGTTCTTGCAGAATGTTTCCTGAGCCATCGTCAGTATCAGATTTGAAGGTAATTACGTAGGGGTAAGAACCCAGCGGAGCCAGTTGCCCATTGTAGGTGCCGTCCCAGCGGAAATCTTTGCGGTTAGA
This sequence comes from Tunicatimonas sp., assembly GCF_049647865.1. Taxonomy (NCBI): domain Bacteria; kingdom Pseudomonadati; phylum Bacteroidota; class Cytophagia; order Cytophagales; family Catalimonadaceae; genus Tunicatimonas; species Tunicatimonas sp. The sequence goes on from NZ_JBARYM010000494.1 coordinate 3,658, forward strand.
CTGAAAAACCAGCTCACCCCAACGGTTGTAAATTCGCACTTCAAAGTCATCATCAGCTACGTAGCGCGGATAGACGAAGAACTCGCTGTTCACTCCGTTGGGCCGGAAGGCATTCGGGGCCACAATAGTGGGTGTACAATCCTCAATTACTTCTACCGAATCAATGGTAGTACAACCAAACTCATTGGTAATTTCCACTACGTAGGTGCCACCTTGGTTAGCCGGAAGCGTAACGGTATTATCAAACGTACCAAAGGGCGTAGTCCACAAAATATTTGGGGCGAAGCTTACTTCCAGCAATACGGAGTTGGCTTCCGGATTAGGATCACGGGGGCAGATGACGAAAGGGCCTTGACCGAGATTGGTTTCGGGTATCGGGCTGCGGGTAACATCCGCTGAAGTTTCGGCCGTACAACCTTCGGCCCCGTTAACTAACTGTGTGACGACTACGCGGTACTCGCCCTCAGGCATATCCGGGCGAAGCAACAATGTATCGCTGCTGGCAGGCAAACGGGTTCCGGCGGAATCGTACCACTCGTAGCGTAAGCTATCGCTACCGTTGGTGGTAACCCGGGCAATAAGCGGGATGTCAGTTCCATCATCGCAAGCACTGCCGAAAAGGATCAGTACCGAAAGGGGCTGATTCACTACGACAGGCAGTGGACTGGCGGCACTCGTACAAGTGGCGTTTCCACCTCGTCGCCTTACATTCACTGAGTAGTCTCCGGTGCGGCTCACGGTAATATCTTGAGTAGCCCCAATATTAGTCTGTACGGTGCCATCCGGTAATTCTACCTGCCACTCGTAAATTAAATCGTCAGTATCAACCACCTCGGGGGCAAACGTAACCCCGATCACCTTCTCTCCTTCTTCACAACTATTATCTTCCAATTCCACAATGGCCTGAATGGTCGGTGGAGTTTCAAAAGTTACTTCTACCTGCTGAGTCGCCGGACAAATCGCACCACTCAGATCAGTCACTTCTACTTCGTACGTTCC
>NZ_JBARYM010000495.1:0-6674 GCF_049647865.1 Tunicatimonas sp.
GTCGTTGGCCGAATTCAAATTCATAACTTCTTGGAGGAAAGTGTCCGTTTCTTTCAATACTCCCTGCCAATCGGCAGAGCGGACGTAGGAGGCAATTACGTGGTTACCGGCTTCGGGGAAGGCGACCGATTGTTTTAGGTTTTTGGGAGTGCCTAACTGCTCAAACATGGTTTGCATGGCCGCTACTGATACCACATCATCCTGTTCTTCTTCATTTTTATAGTAGTAACCCAAAAGTACGGGACACTTTATTTTTTGAAAAGTTTCTTCTACCATTGTTTCTTCCACGATACCGGCCAGGGCCGCGTAGCCTTCAATGTAATATACCCGCGACCAATATTGCCGGGTGAGTCCTTCTCGCTCCTCAACTACGTGGTCGTCGCCGGTCATCATCTCCATCAACTGCATTCCCCAGGGGCGGTTGAGCAGATACAAATTATCATCTTGCGGGGCAATGATGGGCGAATAAAGTACCAGTCCGGCAATATCCGGATTCTCGGCGGTGATAAAAAGCCCTAGTGCCCCGCCAGTGGAAGTACCCATAATAATCACTTGTTCGCCCAGCGATTTACCAATGGCCACCGCCTGTTTCGCTGATTCCAGTAGGTTTTCTGCCGTCATCGTCTTAAATGCACTGTCCGATTCAATCCCCTGCTCCTTCAGCCGAGATAGATACAGATTACAGCCGTACTTTTTAGCTAACGTAGTGTGTACGGGTGCTCCTTCGCCCTGACTTGCTCCGAAACCATGAAGATAAACAATGCTGTAGGGTGTTTTCTGCTGGCTACTATCGGCCCACACAATGCGGGCTTCATTGTCTTCCTTCACTAGTAAGTTCTGCGATTCAGCCCGGTTTATTTCCTGTTCTAACGAAGTCAGATTAGTGGTCACTTTCGGAAGTTCACCAGTAAGATTGCCGTGGTTTGGTTGGGGGCCAACAGCTACTGCCAGCGACAGTACCAATGCTACTCCTACAATCCAGCTAAAAACCTTTTTCATATCGACCGTAAATTTGTGGTAAATCTAAACTATTTTTTCTGTCACCGCTTCTGCTTTTGCAGGAAGCGTTAATTTTTTAGCATGGCAACGGTCAGTATTATTATTCCCACCTTGAATGAGGAAAAGTATCTACCTTTAGTATTAGATCGGCTCATGCAACTCAATCCACCAGCCCACGAAATTATTGTAGTAGATGGCAGCAGTCACGATCGTACTTGTGATGTAGCCCAACGCTATCCGGTTATATTCAAAGCGGTGAACGTTGCCCGGCGTTCGTTACAAATGAATGAGGGAGCAAAAATAGCATCATCTGATCTGATTTGCTTTCTTCACGCCGACACATTAGTCCCGATCAATCTAGTGACTACTATTCAGGATACGTTGGGTAGCCAAAAAATAGCACTGGGCGGGTTTATCTCGCTTATGAAAGGGAATAGGATAAGTTGGCCAACTACCTCTCTTAATTTTATTAAGACGTACTTAGCTCCACTGCTCTATCGCCCCGACCGATTCTTTGGAAATCACTTACGATTGTTGTTCGGAGACCAAGCTATGTTTTGCCGACGAGCTGACTTTCTGCAGTGTGGTGGGTTCAATGATAAACTTCCTATTATGGAGGAAGCTGATCTATGTCTGAAAATGAATCGCATTGGAAAAATCAAGCAGATCAGCCAAACCGTAGTATCATCTGACCGACGCTTAAACCACTGGGGCCCCTGGAAAGCGCATTTTATTTGGTTTAGCATTTGTGCGCTCTGGGCACTACGCGTCTCGCCTACTTGGCTTAAAAAGTTTTATACCGAAATTCGGTAATTTAACCTAGTAGGCCGAACTCAGTTAGGAATGCCAATAAAATTTGGGTAAAAGCCCTGCCATTTATCAAAAAAATCTTAGATTAACCCCACATTTAAATCTAACCTTAATTATCCTTTCTCATGAAACAATTCTTTACTTTTCATCCCCGAAACCTGCTCGGGGTTAGCTTGACCTGGCTTCTTCTGAGCCTACCGTTGCTGGTAACCGCCCAAAAGGTAGTTACCCTCGACAATTACGTGGTTTCGCCACATTCTTCATCTTCTAAGGTGGGTAACAACCTCATTCAGATGGCTGAACGTTCTATGACGAACGCTCGGCAAATTTCTACCAACAAGATTTACGACTATCCTGATGAACTTAAAAACAACGGCGAATATATTCTTATTGAAGCTGTTGCTGAGAAGGGTAAAGGAGCAAAACTGCTGGCGAAGCTGAAAAAAGAAGTTGGCTTGAAAGATGGTACGGTGTATCAGCATATTGTATCGGGTAAAGTACCTGCTATTAATATTAAAAAGCTGGAGACAGTTCCAGGACTACAGTTTGCCCGTCCGGCTTATCAGCCTCAAACTAAAGTAGGTGACGTTACTAGCCGAGGTGATATTGTAATGAGAACGGATGAGGCCCGTCAGGACTTTGGAGTGGATGGCAGTGGCCAAAAAATTGGTATTCTTTCGGATAGTTATAATGCACTAGGTGGGGCAGTTGATGGAGTTATTTCCGGCGATTTGCCGACGGGAGTAGAAATTCTGGATGACCTACCTTCTGGTCAAGGTAGCGACGAAGGCCGAGCCATGGCTGAGATTATTCATGATGTTGCCCCCGGAGCTGACTTAGCATTCCATACCGCGTTTACCGGACAAGCGGAGTTTGCTCAGGGTATTATTGATCTAGCCGACGCCAACTGTGACGTTATTGTGGATGACGTGGGATACTTGGCCGAACCTTTTTTCCAAGATGGTATTATTGCTCAAGCGGTGGATATTGTTTCTAAACGGGGGGTTACTTACCTATCTTCTGCTGGAAATGGAGCACAAGATTCTTACGAAAAAGCGTTCAACAGTTTGGGCCTTTTATTAGCTGATACCGCCGGAAATGTTCTGGGAATCCCTCATGACTTCGGAAACGGTGATATCTTCCAGCGCTATGTTATACCACCCGGGGGAGATTTAATCATATCCCTACAGTGGTCTGATCCTTACATATCCGCCGGTGGTAAAAAGGGAGCTAATTCTGACTTAGACTTGTATCTCTTCTTCCCCCAGTTTAATGATGCTTTTGTATCTAACGACGAAAACATTGGTGGTGATCCTATCGAAATTACTGGGGTTACCAACACATCAGACAGTCTTAATCTGGAAGTAGATGTGCTTATCGCTAAGTTTGCCGGTCCCGATCCCGATATCATAAAGTATATTAATTTCGGTAGTGGTTTTCAATTACAAGAATTTGAAGAAGATACCCAAGCTCCTACCATATACGGTCACTCTAATGCTAACCGGGGTATTGCGGTAGGAGCCACTGCTTGGTTCAATGTTCCTGAATTTAATGACAATCTATCTCTTCCGCGCATTAACGGATTTTCTTCAAAAGGGGGAATTCCCATTTTATTTAACCGAAATGGAAATCCTATCGATCCGGTTATCCGACACAAGCCTGAATTTGTTGGTCCTGATGGAGCGAATACTACCTTTTTCTCTCGCGACCTATCATTTGAAGTCCCCGGAACAGATGAGCCCGACGGGTTTCCCAACTTTTTTGGCACCTCGGCATCAGCTCCTCATTTGGCTGGGGCAGTGGCACTTATTAATCAGCAGACGAATAGTACATTTGAGCCTTGGCGTATCAGAAATATTATAGCCGCTACCGCTATCGATATGGATGACCCCACTACCGAAGGCTTTGATGAAGGCTTTGATTTTAAAACCGGAGCAGGATTCGTAGATATAGTGAAAGCAATGAAAGAGGTTAGCAGACGGTCTATTCCCAACGCTGCTGTTCGCCCTGTGCTAGAAACTGTTGCTTACGATAAAAAAGCCGGAAACTATCGCGCATTATTCGGCTACTTAAGTGAAAATAGCGTCCCGGTGTTTGTCCCTATTGGAGAAAATAATAAGATTGTACCCAGCGACGACTATGATGCAGGTCAACCGGAAGAGTTTGCTCCCGGGCGACAAGCCGCAGTATTTGAAGTAGTATTGCAGCCCGGAGAAACCGTAGTTTGGAGTCTTAAGGGTCCCGATGGGGAACGCCGAACCGCTACGGCTACTGCACCGGAAGGAGAAGTAGCTACTCGCTTTGACAATGCTAACAGCAAGCTTGAGTCTGCTTTCTTAGGAGATGATGCTTCTAATATATTGCCCGGCACGTATGTTTATCCGAACCCCACATCAGGTAGAATATTTTTGGAGGTAGTTGATGCTCCTGAAACCCCTATTCAAGTGAATGTATTTAATTCTTTGGGGCAGTCGGTGTATCAGACTGACGGAAATGAGCTAATCCGCGAGACAGTGAATCTGCGGTCGTTCGGCCGAGGATTGTATGTGGTCCAAACAAAAGCCGGTACCAAACTAGCTACTCGCAAAATAATAGTTGAGTAAAAACTTAGCATAACGAACATAAACTAAGGCGGGGGTGATTATCCTCCGCTTTTTTTATTCGATAAACCAAAGCTTAATAGCCATAGCAACTACCGCAATAACTAAGATCAGCATCACCCACTTATCTCCTTTCTCTACCGACCACCTACTAGCTACCCAGGCTCCACCGGAGTTGCCAACAGCTAATAGCCCTCCGTACCACCAATTGATGGTTCCTTCCAGAATAAATACCGCCAAGGCTGCTGAAGTATAGATCAGTACCACCAGTACTTTGGCACTATTCGTTTTAACTAATGAAAACTGGTTAACAGATGTGAGTACCATAATAATCAGAAAGCCCACTCCTGCCTGAATAAAGCCACCCCAGATTCCAACAAAGAAAAACAGAATAATACTCACAACTTGATGCTTAGCACCCATTCGCTCAAGTAGTTCTTCCTTTTTCTTACGGATAGACTTTCTGACAATAAATACGACTACTACGATCATAATGACCGATAGCAATTTATTAAAAAGCTCTTCAGGAATATCGACCGCGATTTTCGCACCGATCACTGCTCCCCCGAGTGCCGACAGCCCTAACCACAAACTAAATGGAAAAGCTGAAACTCCTTTACTTTTAAATCCTAGTACTCCAAATACATTCTGAGAAAAGATGGCAACCCGGTTGGAAGCATTAGCAACCGCCGGGGGAAGTCCCAAAAATATTAAGATTGGCAAACTAATAAGCGATCCGCCTCCGGCAATCGTATTGATAAATCCTGCTGCAAAGCCTGCCCCAATAACTAATAGAATATCATAAACATCCATTATTATAGTCTATCGCTAATTGTTAAAGTTTGCAGGTGGCGGGCTTAGGCGTACCAAAAAAATGAACAGCTAAATGCTGATTAGCTATACATTGATACATTTGATAGCAAAGTGCCTTGAATTGGCTAAAGATGCTTAGCCGGGTAGAAATAGACAAAAAGAGAGGTTTCATAAAGTTAGGTACTTCTTGGGGCAAAAATAGAAGTTATTTACCTAACCCTTCTGATAATATACAGCTTTCTTATTGTATGAAGAGGCTATGCTTAGTAAAAAATTTAAACGCTTTGAATAGCATTTAGTAGTTCGCCTTGCTCGGTATAGTATAAGGTAATCACATTACTTTCGTCTTCCATTAGAAGCTCATACAAAATAACGGATGAGGAAACACTATTATCAATTTCTAAGCGGCGTATATCCCGCTTATTCAATACACGGGCGCGCGTGATAGTTAGATGTTGGTAGTCACCTTCGTCTAACGCGTATAAAATTTTTGGTGGCAGATCCATTTCCATAATAGTAGCCGGATCACTAACAGACTCCCGAATAATCATCTCTTGATTCTCTTGTATATCTTCTATCCAAATCTCACCTTGGGCCTGAACAGCACTCCAAGAGAGTACACTTATGGCGATGATTGTTACTAGTTTTCTCATAATCGATGATTTTACATATAAACAGTACAAAGAATCATACCATAACAGATCACACATAAACAGCTCATAATCAGTTTATTATAAGTATAACTATTCTAATAAATAATTGATTAAGGGTATTGAGTAGACAAGTCGGGGAACAATTCCCCACTTTAAGGTGCTTACTCGGGAAAGATTACTAAGAGTGAGTAATTTTATTACCTGTTTACCTTTTGGTTGAAAAGAGGTTGAACTTTTGTGTAGTGCACTGAGAAGAGAGTTTGGTATAAAACAAAAAGGCCGAGCACTTTACATGCCGGACCTTGAACTACAATTTATGTGCGGATTATATCACTAAATAGAAAATCTTCTCTTTAGGGTATTACCACCCCTAGAGAAACGCCAAATATTCTATTTCTCCCTTCACCTGCCTCAAAAAATTCAGTCAATCCCCACTCGTAACCAATATCTAAAGTGAAAAATAACAGATCAATACCTATTCCGGCGTTTAATCCCAGATTGAATGAACTGAAATCATCACCATCTAATCCCAAATTATTATCCTCTACTCCTAACATAAGCGTAGGCACCACTCCCCCATTAAGGCGAACCGCTAGTACCCCGTCTGTTCCAGTTAGGTAAACGCCACCGTTCAGTGGCACCTTCAAACTGTTAATAGTTACCACATCGTCGATACGTTCGGCATTAGCATCATTAATAAGTTGGGCACTAATGCTGTAGTAGTGAACCCCGGGTTGAAGGAAAAACCAACTATCCCCGTCATCACCTATCCGAAAATCAACACCTAAATTTAGGCCGG
>NZ_JBARYM010000496.1:0-3645 GCF_049647865.1 Tunicatimonas sp.
CCGCTACCCCATCCAAAAGTTCAACCTGACCGCCAAACCTTTTCTGCCTTTCGCATCACCCCCGCTTGCACTATTTCCCCGCTTCGCTCTCCCTACCTTTTCTTCACTTCTTTACCGCTCCTTACATCTTCCTTACACCCGCTTACCAAAATAGGACTGCAAAGGTAAGAAAGAGTAATGAACTTGCAAGTTATACAGCTAAAAAATTATAAATTTCTTCTAACTATTATGTCTTCTTCCTTCGCACGGACATAGAGAACTGTACTTAGACTTTTTTGGTTCTACATTTTAAAAAAAAAAAGGGTTGCGAGCGGCAACCCTTTGAAATAAAAGTATCACTAGTTTAACGACTAGCTAGTCGCTCCGCTTCACCAAATAGTTTCAGAGCTTTTTGCAGCACCTGATTTCGTTCATTAAATATAGAAAATGCTCCATCGTTACCCCAAACTCCACGCGCAATCTGTCCTTTCACTCGGTTCTTGATAAGATCTTTCGCCTTTTCTACTTCTTCTTTATCAACTTCTTCACCATTCTTACGAGTAATATTAACTATTTCATCAACCATTTCGTCAGTCACCTCAAAGTTACTGATATAGTCTTGAAGCTTCATGCTTTCTAGTTCTTTCTTATTGTTTTCGTAGTAGAGAAGTGTATACTCACGAATGGCATTGGTATTATAGAGCTTGCCTAGTGAGGAATTCCCAATATTTGATGTATCTAACGGCACAAAGAAATCAGGCATAATTCCACCGCCGCCGTACACAAGTCTTCCTTTATTAATGGTCTCGTATTTGAGTGAGTCATCAAAGTGAATACTATCGGCGCTGAACAGTTCTCCGTGCTCGTAACGGTAGCGCACATCCTGACTGTACTCAGCAGCACCTTCTTCGTAGGGCTTCTGAATAGAGCGTCCACTAGGAGTATAATAGCGAGAAATGGTTAACCGCAGCTCCGAACCATCATCTAATGGAATAGGCATTTGCACTAGTCCTTTTCCAAAAGATCGCCTTCCTACAATTAGTGCTCTATCGTTGTCTTGCAGGGCACCGGCAACAATTTCTGAGGCTGAAGCACTTCCTTCGTTAATTAGTACAATAATCGGTTGGCTCTCAAATAATCCTTCACGGTAAGCTCGTGCCTGGGAGTTATAACGCGGCTGTTTACCTTCAGTGTACACAATCATAGCATCATCTCTGAGGAACTCATCTGCCATATTAATGGCTTTATCCATATAGCCCCCCGGATTATCTTGCAAATCTAAAATAAGTTTCTTCATTCCATCTGACTTTAGCTCAGAAAGAGCTTCTCGGAACTCATCGTAGGTAGTTGCCTGAAAGCGACTTACTTTAATGTAACCAACTTCGCTATCTACCATATAGCTAGCATCTACTGATTCTTGAGGAATTTTATCACGAATAATGGTAAAATCCATGAGGCCTTTTGCGCCCTTACGCTTAATCTCCACTTTTACTTCAGTACCTTTTTTGCCTCGGAGCAGATCAAAAACATCACGGTTATCAATTCCGGTACCGGCTACTATCTCACCATCTACTTTTACAATTTTATCACCACTTTGCAAGCCAACTTCTTCTGAGGGGCCTCCACTGAGGGGAGCCACTACGTAGATTGTATCTTTTATAATGTTAAATTCTATCCCAATTCCTTCAAACTCACCTTCCAATTGTGACTTAGCCAATTCCAGTTCTTTAGCAGGAATATATACTGAATGCGGATCTAGTTTTTCTAGCATACGACTGATAGCCGTTTCTACCAGATCATCGGTATCTACCTTATCTACATAATCACGCTGAACGTAGGTAAGGATTTCTTTGAACTTTAGATAACCACTAATGATGTCACTTTTGGCTCCATCGCCATCGGCCATGGTGGCTCCGATAAGAATTCCGGCAGCTACGGCAATAGTAAGTAGAATAGGGAGACGAATTTGAAATTTTGAATTGCTGGTTTTACTCACGGCTCTTCATTTAATGATATGTAGATAATAATTTGGGGTTGATTGATATTTAGGGCTGTGTAGGAAAAATAGTGGAGGTCAATATAGCGATTTGCGTACTAAAATAACATAAATAGGTGGCTTTCGTTCTTCAAAGTTGAATATAATGTTACAATCTGCTAATTTTATATATTTAAAACGATAGATTATTCCTGATATTGGAACAGATGAATATTCATACGCACAAACGTATTGCTGAGTTGGTTGATGAGAATTATGCTTATGCGTCTGTTCTCTATTACTTTGGTATTACGTTCTATGATTACGATGAAAAAACGTTGGAGCAAGTCTGCCGGGAGCGAGGGCTCAACGTTCACGAAGTAATTCAAGACTTGGAAGCAATCTACGAACAAGATGAAGATGAAGTAGTAGGCTTGTCGGCTCTTCCAGTTGATGTTATCATAGCTTATTTAAAACATACCCACTTTCAGTTTATTAAAAAGCGACTACCGTACCTAAGTAAACTCATTCATCACCTTCCTACCCATCGGTACCCTAACATTGTAGAAGATCTTCAGTTTGTCTTTCCTTTGTTTGTAGAAGATATTATTCATCATATCTACGAAGAAGAAGACGATTTTTTCTCTTATGTTCTAGAACTTCAGTCAGCTTATCAGGCCAACCAGCCTAGCTCGAGTCTCTATTTAAATATGGAAAAACGTTCCATTCAGGAGTTTGCCATCCACCACGACATAGACGACGATGAAATGGCGGGCATTCGACAGATTACCAACGATTATACTACTAAAAATATCGATAGCTTGCACCTGCGCGTAGTGTACGCTGAGCTACAAAAATTTGAACGTGAACTATGCATTCATGCCAGTGTAGAAAATGAAATTCTATTTCCAAAGGCTCTGATGTTAGAAAAACAGGTACAGAAGATTATGCGGTCTAAAGTTCGCTTCAATTAATTAGTATGGGCCGTCTGGTAGGTATTGATTACGGTTTAAAACGAGTAGGCTTAGCTGTAACCGATCCACTTCGTATCATTGCTACCCCGTTAGAGACTGTGGCAGCATCGCAGATTATTGTATTTCTTAGAGAATATTGTCAGAAAGAAGAAGTGGATGCTTTTGTAGTGGGGTTACCTAAAAAATTAGATAATACCGATACTCACGCTACCAAACCTACGCAGAGTTTTGTTAAACAACTACAAAAGCAGTTTTCTCAGCCGATTTATTGGGAAGACGAACGCTTTACCTCTAAAATGGCTTTAGATGCTATGATTGCCGCCGGAACGACTAAGAAATATCGGCGGCAAAAAGGAAACATTGACAAAGTGAGTGCCACTATTATTTTGCAATCGTATTTAGAGAAAGCATGATTTATCCTGTAGTACTGTACGGCGACCCCGTACTGAAGAAACCTACCGAAGCCGTTGACTTCGATCAGATTGATGTAAAGCAGCTTAGCGAAGACATGTTCGAGACCATGTACCAGGCTAGTGGGGTAGGGTTAGCCGCTCCCCAGATTGGTAAAAGCCTTCGGATATTTGTCATCGATAGCACCCCGCTGGATGAAGACGAAGGGAATGAGGGTATCCGAAAAGTGTTTGTTAATCCGGAAATTATAGAAACGGAAGGAGATGACTGGCCTTTTGAAGAAGGCTGCTTAAGTATTCCAGGTGT
>NZ_JBARYM010000497.1:0-4981 GCF_049647865.1 Tunicatimonas sp.
ATACATAGGCCGCTCGCCCATCAATAAAATCGTAGATATGAAAGATTTCTTTGTCAAAGTAGGTAGCTTCCAGCGTACCTCCCACCCAAAGTGTCCAGCGGTTGAATTTACTTATTTTTCGCAGCAAAGTATACTGTAACTGCCACCCTAGTAAGTCTACGTAACTTTGTCTGCCAAATTCATCAAATGAAGCAGTGTACGTTAGCTCATCTTCTATCCGCGATAGTTGAAACCGATGGTAGTGCTGTTGGCCTCGGTAGGTGTACGAGGGTTGCCAAAGCAGATAATTTCCCCGGTAGTGAAACGGCGAGAGAATAGGCTCGGAAGTGGCGTAGCTTTGGTAGCCAACCTGTAAACCAATGCGATGTGGCGACGATTGGGCCATATCCGCACCCGGCTGGGCTATTCCTTCTTGATTAGCTATCGATAGAGCACTTAACGTGATTAGTTGACAGCAAACCCCTTTTCTAACAAATCGTACAATTTTGCTCATGCTAAAACGGCTCTTATTAGAAAAAATCTCGCCATACCCGGCGGCGTTGGAGCTTCAGATCGCTGAGCATAGACGATTTTACGTTGATCTGCACGTAGTAGGAAGTAAACCGTCCGAAAGGAACCCAATCAAAGCGAAAATCAAAGCAGTCCAGATCGCGGAAAATCGTAACGTTAGTTTGGGTGATTTCTTCTCGCTCAAAATCGTAGCCCGACTGAAAGCGAACTTTCCACTTAGGAGTAAGATTAGCATCGCCCGAAAACTGTAACGATTGAGTAAAGGGGCTGGCGGTTGGTTCGGGAGCAAAGTCATTTTCCCGCCGAGCTGGCTCGATGACTTTCTTTCTTAAGTCTCGGCGGTAGTTGAAGGCATAGCGCAACTGTAGACTCCACGCTACATCAAAATCAGCGTAATCATTAAAGGCGGGGCCTACTAGCTCTAGTTGATTCAATTCGTCTACCGTAGGGTCCACGTCATTTTCAGGGTCTACCTCATCTTCTTTGTTTTCTTTAGCTTTAGGTTGCAATCGAGTGCTAATATTAAAGCTAGCTCGAGACAAGGTACCCAGACTAAAATCAGGCATTGCGTCGGCGTTACCTTCACCTATAGGAGCAAGATCTCGTTGCCAAGCGTACTGATCATACTTAACGAATCGTTCAAAGATTTCGCCCCGAGTGGTAGTATCACGCGGGTTAAGCGGATCGGGAATATACAGGTAAGGGTCTACCGTAGCTCCGCCGTTGATCGATACTTTTCCGTCGAGTAGCCGGGTTCGGGCCGAAATATTTAAGGGAGCTAGGCGAAACGAGTCAGCAACAAAGTTATAACTGGTACTAAGCTGTAAACTCTCAAAAATCGGAATCTTCTTGGTAGCGTTTTCAGCATCGGTGGTATCTTTTTTGTCCCGCACCTTCATTTCTAAGTTGTTACCCAGCGAAAAGCCAACAGATCCAGCATTTCCAGCATTAGGGGCCCGGTACACCCGTTCGTCGTACAGGGGGACATTTATTAGGTTTCGGTCGCGGCCCTGCCAAAGTGGGTCACTGATAGAGTCTAGCTCGGGACCAATCCGTACATTGTCGTAATATACACCTTCGTAGTCGGGAGTGTAGCCAATACTAATAGAGGGAATAATAGTATGACGAATTGCCTGAATACTGCCACCTCTTTTAAAGGGAACGGTACCGTATATCCGAGTACTAAAACTCATACTGGCACTCCAGGAGTTTACCCGGTGAAATCCTTGTAAAGTATCAATAACGATGTTATTGGGATCGTCATCGTTGTAAGCAAACTTGTTTAGGTACCAAATCTCTTCATAGTTGAATGAAGGTGACGCCGTAATATTTTTTAGTACGTTAAACGAAGTAGAAATAGGGATGGTGTGGCGCATTCCGGTTTCGGTCCGCCTCAAAATCTGAGGGAGATTATCTCCGTTTATCGCCAAAATACTATCACCCAGTATTGGATCGTAACCGGTAATCTGATCATCAGGAATTCCAGTAGGTGGGCGCACTCGTTCGTTAGTAAACTCATTACGCCCCTGCATCCGGTAGCCAACGTTAATTTTGGCCAACCACCCAGTGCGCCTTTTAGCAATATTCTGAAATGGGTAAATCCGGTTCATGTTAACCGAAATATCGGGCAGTAGCACATTAAACGTTCCGGTAAGTAAGTTCTGATTATGGCGGGCACTGAGGGCCATGTTAAACGGAGTATTGCGAAACGCGGTAGAATACTGCACACTAGAGCTAAGCGTAGTATTCAGGTTCTGCTGCACATTAAGCGAAGGGTTATTTTGGTTGTACGTACTAGTAGCCGCATTAATGGAAGCCGAAAATCGGCTTACCCCCCGGGCTTGAGGATCATGCCGGAACTTAATCCGACAGTCGCGGGCTACTTCCGAATCTTCACTATCCGGGTCTACCCGCTGCTGGTTGAACCGGAAATCTAAGCCACCATTGTAGGCGTAGCGTTTTCGGTACTGCGAGTTTACGGTGAACCCGTAGCTTCCTTTGGAATAAATTTCACCTAATAAAGTCAGGTTCACGTATTCGTTAATATCAAAGTAGTAGCCTCCATTTCTCAGAAAGAAACCCCGCCGCTGTTCCTCTCCGTACTGCGGAATAATAATTCCCGAGTTTTGCTCCCGGGGCATAGGAAAAATACCGAACGGAAGCCCCAGCGGAGTAGGAATATCAGTAATCACTACGTTAAATGGCCCAGAGACTACCAGATTACCCGGCACTACCTTTAGTCGCTTGGATTGAATATAAAAATCAGGAATTTCGCCCGGTTCGCAGTCGCAAGTGGTGTACCAACCTTTATTGATAAATACCTCATCACGCTCATTTTTCTTCACCGTTTCGCCGTACACATAACCAGCACCTTGTCCTTCCGGCTGGGTGAGCACTCCCGAAATATACGCCCGGCGGGTATCGAAGTTATAGCGAATTTCTTCGGTCTGGTATTCTTCACCTCCGTCTTTAAAAATGGGTTTGCCCGTAACTTGTCCGGTAGAGTCTTCCCGCCCTCGGGCCATTAGCATATTGTTAATCCAATCTAGTTCCACATAATCGGCTTGTAGCGAGGTTTCTCCGTAGTTTATAGTGGCATTGCCGTAGAGAAGAATAACTTGATTGATTACATCAAATTTAATAGAGTCTTCGGCATCGTAGGTAATTGTTGTTTCTATATCACCCTCCTGTTGCACCGTTATACTATCAGTCAGCACTGAATCGGCGGCTAGGGTAGCCGTGTCGAGGGGAGGTAATAAATTAGGCGGAATAGTATCGTTCGGCCCTAAAATCCCCAATGTGTCGGCAGTGGGGAACGGGTCTTCGGGCGTTTGGGCGCGTAAATTGGTAGCTACGCCAAATACTAGCCAAATAATACATGCGTATTGTAAATAATGCAATGTATTTTTACGTTTTAAAGAAAATGTGGCATGTTTGCACAAAAGTAGGCTTTGTTACCTAAACAACCGAAGCATGGTGAGAAATATTATATGCATCGCCTGTTTTTCGCTCCTACTACTGATGGCTTCCTTTAGTACGGTAGGAGTAAAGCAATATCAGGTAAAGAAAGTAGTGATTGATGCGGGACACGGGGGGAAAGATCCAGGCACCAGTGGAGTGTTTTCTGATGAAAAAGATATAGCGCTCAATATTGCGCATAAACTGGGGGAAACCATTAATGAATACTTACCCGACGTAGAAGTAATTTACACCCGGGCCGATGATCACTTTATTCCCTTAGAGAAGCGGGCGGATATTGCGAATGGAAATGGAGCTGATTTATTCATATCTATTCATGCCAATGCTTTGCCAGGCAGTTCAGCAACCCACGGTACCGAAACCTACGTAATGGGAACCCACAAAGTGGAAGATAATTTAGATGTAGCTCGGCGGGAGAATTCGGTAATTTTAATGGAAGAAGAATTTGAAGAACGCTACGCGGGTTATGATCCGAATGCCCCCGAATCGCATATTTTGTTTGCACTATACCAAAATGCGTATTTGGGGAACAGTTTAGTGCTGGCCGATAAAATTGAGTCGCAGTTTAAGCATCGAGTGGGGCGGCGTAGCCGAGGGGTGAAACAGGCTGGGTTTTTAGTACTTTGGCGTACTTCTATGCCGAGTGTATTAGTAGAAACAGGTTATCTAACCAACCCTAAAGAAGAAAAATACCTTAACGATGAATTAGGGCAAACCTACATTGCTTCGGGTATTTTTCGGGCTATTCGAGACTATAAAAATGAATTAGAGACAAATTAACTGGATAATTAGCGAATCCGCTAAACTTAATGAAGTGGTATTCAGTATGTAAGTAGATAAGCTCTCGCAATACTTCACAAAAAATTTTGACGTAAACATTTTTTATTCGTGAAATTATCCAAAGAATTAAAAGTCTCACTGTTGGCTATCGTAGCGGCGGTCATCCTCTTCACCGGGGTTCGCTTCTTAAAAGGTACCGAAGTTTTTTCGCGTTTCAATACCTACTACGTAGTTTACGATAATATCGAAGGACTTACGCCCTCTAATCCTGTAATGATTAATGGTTACAAGGTAGGTCAAGTAATGAGTATCAACCTCATGCAAGACCAGGGTAACTTTTTGTTGGTTACCATGAACATTGATGAGAAAATATTACTGGGTAAAGGAGCTACTACATCGCTAGTATCTAGCGATTTGCTAGGAAGTAAAGCGTTGTATTTAAGGGTGGGTGACGTTAGTCAACCAATTAACGATGGTGATACCTTGCTATCGAATGTAGAACAGGGTATTGTAGAGCAGGTACAGGCGCAAGCTCTACCTATTGTCGAGAAGTTGGATTCTACCCTAACCCGAGTGAATCAGATTTTAGGAGCAGGTGACCAATCAGATATGTCTAATATTATTGGCACCCTGGTAGGAGATACCAGCTCAATCTCGGCAGCCGTTATTAATTTGGAAGGAACTACTCGCAGCTTAAACAGCATTCTCCAGC
>NZ_JBARYM010000498.1:0-6693 GCF_049647865.1 Tunicatimonas sp.
CACTTTGCGGTATAGGGTTCTTTCTGTAAGATGCAGATGCTCGCAGATATCAGTTATATCAAACTGTTCGTTGCTAATATTTTCATCAATAAGGTGAGTTAGACGTTGGTTGAATGCTAATAATTCGTCGGCCTCTAGGGGTGGGCTTCCTTCTTCTGCTATCTGCTGGAGATAATGCTGACGGGCCTGATCGTATTCTAGTGCCCGGCGTACCGCATGGAGTAATTCTTCTTCCAGAAAAGGTTTGGTGAGGTAAGTATCTACCCCCAGGCGCAACATATTTAGTTTGCTTTGCTGATCGGTTCGGGCTGTTAGTAAGAGTATAGGTTGTCGGAAGCCCAGATTTTGCAGTTGACGTATCAATTCCGGACCATCCATAACCGGCATCATGTAGTCAGTAATGATAAGATCAACTTTCTTTTTCTTAACAATGTCCAGAGCCTCACTTCCGTGGTTGACCTGTAAAATTTGGTAATCGGCCAAACTTTCTATCCCTGCAATATATTTTCGCATAGCTTCATTGTCTTCTACCAGTAGAATACAAGCTATAGGGCTATCTTCATGATGATACCTTTGTTTACGTTGCTCAGTCTTTATTTGATGCTTATGAGTAGAAACCGATACAGCCTTGACAAATTCAGTCGGAATAGTGATGGTGAACTGAGTGTATGCACCATACTGGCTTTTTACCTGAATATCAAAGTCATGGGTTGCTACTATTCCTTTTACAAGTGATAGACCAATGCCACTTCCCTGATAGCGGGCGTTGTGATGACCCGTCTGGTAATACCTGTTAAAAATCTTATCTAAATCTTCCGGCACAATGCCTGTGCCAGTATTATAAACCACTATCTGACAATTATCTGCCTGCAACATGTTAAGTTGCGCAATGCCACCAGAGGGAGTAAACTTAAGCGCATTAGTAACAAGGTTGGAAATGGCCCGAGTCATCAACAATGGATCGCAGTAGGCTACCACCTTTTGTGCCGGAAGTTGCAGTTGAAAGTCAATACCCTTACTAGCGAATATGTCATAAAATTCAGAGTAAATCTTACTCATCAGCCGCGTAAGATTAACGGAACTTTTGTTGAGTTGAACTTGCTGCTTATCCATCTTGCTCAGGTCAAGAATATTATCTGCTAGCTGTTGTATGTTAGCTGCCTGCTCATCTATTTCCTGGATAGAATCCAGGTTAAATTCACGACCGTTGTCTTTAGATAGCCTCTGGATATAACCCCTGATTAAGGTAAGTGGAGTACGAATCTCATGAGAAATATCGATAAAAACACTATCCTTAAATTCTTGGAGTTCATTGAGTTGCCCCGCCTGCTCTTCTATAGTGCGTTTATCTCGCAATGCCTTATTCTTCTCTTCGGCCAGTTGGGCTTCTTTTTCTTGATTAAGCCTCTTCAGATAGACAACCATTAAAAAAGCGGTACTAAATACTAGCCCTATAATGACAGAAACAACGGCTGAAAAAGAAGAGTCTTGAAAGACTATATGGCTTATGAGAGCCGCCACTAAGCTTATTAGAAAAATAAGCAAGTGTATGATAAAACTTCTATAGAGTATTACCCCCGCCAGCACGACCGTCAGGACACATAGCTCTACCAACTCATTAGGTTGTACAAAAACACTAAAATAGATACACTGCGTAAGTGTGGCAGCTAGAAATAGGAATCTCGCCAACTGGAAGAGGCCACGGAGGTTGAGAAATAATACAAAGCCAAAAATAACCGTAGTGACACCAGTATTTAAGGCAACCTCGCGCGATAGATTAGGAACTAGTAGATAATAAAACAGCAAAAGGACCAGAGAGGCAGTGAACCAAATCAGGCAGAAGAAATTCAATAACTCTTTGTTTCTATATCTTTCAGAATGTACAGAAGTATTTTCCGGACTTAGCAGCTTAGCCAGTGCTTTGTTATTATGTCTAAATTTTTTTTTGCCGAAGGTGTTCATAAAGTTATACGGCAGCAATTAATCATTCTAGTCGCAAATTATACCTGCTAGATTAGTAGAAATTGATGATTTTCTAATAATTGTCAGTGTGGGCAACACTTTTGGCAGCCATAGTAGTAATTGCGATGGTATTAGGGAATAGAGTAACTTGAAAACGAAGCGTTTAACTTATCATATACTTCTTAGTTATGAGCCAGAAGGGGGGCATAGTAATCGCACCTCCACTCCTCGGCTGCAATTAATAGTAAATTGCTAAATTAGGCTTGAATAATAGCGAAATATACCAAGGCACTAAGTAAAATCAAAGATTTAACCAGTAAGTGAGCTTCACTACTAAACCTCGGTTCTTCTTTTCATAAGTATCAGGGAAGAAGCGGCTCTCGCCGTAGGCGGTATAGTTATCAGTGTAGACAATAAACAAGTCAGACACCGGCTTAAAGCGCCATTGAAAGCGAGCATTTACGTTTACATTCTCAAACTGACTGTTGTACTGCACAAAGGTAGTTAGGAAAACACTACGGGTAAAGGTTAAATCTAGTCGGGGGCCAATTAGCACGAACTGGGTATCGGAGTAAGGTTCGGCCAAATTAATATCGCTGTAGTTAAAATCTAGTGAGAACAAACCGTAGGGCTGAAACCGGTAATTGAGCGTACCGGAAAACGAATTCAGAATACCACCGTAGTACTGCCCATTGATCGTGTTGATCTCATAATTAAAGTTCCGTCGCTCATCTGATTCGTACTCTACCATCAGATACATCATGTTGAACGTTTCCCCGGTTAAAAAAGAAAGTCCTTGACGCGAAGGTGAGAAGGGGCGAAACAGATAGATGTAATCATTCATCGCCGATACTGTCAATCGGCTGGTATTCCGAAAGTTGAAGTCGTAGAACAGACTAAAATTGTAATCGGATATACCCAAGTCGGGTTTCCACCACAGTTGTTGCTCAATGCCCGGACCATGACTTACAATACCACTGCCGTCGGGATAAAATGTGCGAGCGATAGAAGGAGAGATACGGCGAAAGTTTCTGCGGGGGGTAAATCCTACTTCGGCATTAAAACCTTCACCCACAATCTGGTGCTCCCAGATTAATTCCCATTTGCGGGTGCTATACGTTAGGTTAGCTCCGTGGGAATAAGATGCTTTTTTGGGAGTTGGGTCAAACGACTGATGGTAATAAATTTTTCCCGTCCAGGTATTATCCGCCGAAGCCAAGTTATAGTCCAGGCCTACCAGCCGGTTAAAGTTGTTAGAACCAAGCGAAAACTCATTGGTGCTATCACTGAATGACTGCTTATTGATAAACAGACCAGATATATTGGACCGAGCAAACAACTGCCGCTGCACTGCCGCCACGGTATAGTTAAAACTAGGCAGACTAATATCTTCATCCGCCCCCGTTTGCATATTTAATAGCCCCAACCGCCAGTTTTTATTTACTCTTCCGCTAAGGCGCGCTCCGCCCAAAATAGGGTTCTGCACGTTTATTCCGGTAGCGGTATCAATAGCGACCCCAATACGGCGGGAGAAAAACGGCCGCACATTCTCCGATCCGAAGTTAGCGAACAGGTCAGCATTCTCTAGAAAAAACTGCCGCCGCTCAGGAAAGAAGATCTCGAAGCGGTCGAGGTTCGTTACCTGCTGGTCTACCTCCACCTGCGAAAAATCAGGATTCACCGTTAGGTCAAGATTTAGTGAGGGAGTTATTGCGATTTTAGCATCGCCCCCCGCCGCAAAATTACTCACTCCTTCGGTTTCGGAGAAGTCGCGGTTCTGTTGGGTAGAAACGTAAGGGATAAGAGAAACATTAGCACCCGGTTTCTTTAGGGGCTGATCCCACAGTAGCTTTCCCGTGTAAGCCAGCGAGTAGAGCCGAAAATTCAACGGAACGTGGTTCCAGGTAGATCGTTCATTGGTATGACTATCTAACCGATAAAATTGAATATTCCACTCCTTTGAGTTCTCTTTATAGCGTAGTGTTTTAAACGGAATAGCAAATTCGGCAATCCAGTAGTCTTCATAACGCTTAGCGGCGGAAAACCAGCGGTTGTCCCATGATAAGTCAAAATCTTGTTGGGAAGCCCCACCATTAGAGATTAACCCCTCTCGTTGTACCCCGTAGGGATTGATACCAAAGATAAAAGCAGTCGTTTGGTCTTGAAAAGGATCAATAATGAACGAAAATTGATCATTGCCCGCCCCCCTGAAATCGCGCCGTAATGAAGGAGTCACGTAGTAGTTTCCTTCGGTAGTAGCGTAGCATTTAACCCCCAGGTATACGAATTTGTCATCATACGTCAGCCGTACTTCACTAGGTGCTACCGTTCGCGATGTATCCATCGGGAAGTTCTGCCAAAAGCCATTCGACATCTCGGCATCCTGCCAGGCTGCTTCCTCTAAAACCCCATCTAACTCGATAGCCGAAGAGGCTCGCTTAATATGGAGCTGTCGTTGAGGTTTTTGTGCTAGCGACAAAAATGGCAGCAAAAAAATTAGTAAAAATATTCCGGTTAGACTTACTTCAGATAGCGACTTCAACTTTGGCGACAGAATAATATTTGGAATAAATGGTTTGTCTCATTATAACCATTAGAGGTAAGCTGCGATAATACAACTTTTTTGTTGGTATTCCACACGGATTATTCCGTATCAGATTTAATTCCTATTCATTTTCTACTAACTTCGCCTCAATTTGGACTAAACTAAATTGACAGTTGATAATTGACGATTGAAAAGGGAAAATGAATAGTGAAGAATGAAAAAGAATGTCATACAGGATAAATCTTTTCAGTTTGCAGTTCGAGTGGTTCGTTGCTGTCAACACCTTCAAAGTAAAAATGAGTATGTTTTGAGTAAGCAGTTTCTTCGATCAGGAACATCTATTGGAGCTAACGCACGAGAGGCTTCACAAGCAGCATCTAAGAAAGATTTCATATATAAGATGAATATAGCTTTGAAAGAAGCCGTAGAAACTCAATACTGGATTGAATTGCTGAAAGAAACAGGTTATTTGAAAGAAGAGGAAGCAAACAATTTACACACTAATTGTACCGAACTATGTAAAAATATTGTCCACTATCAGTAAGTCAGCCAAAAACAACACCTAAAATTGATAAGAATATAATATTATCAACTATCCATTATTAATTATAACCTAACCATCCTATGCCGCGCGATACTAGCATCAAATCTATCTTAATTATTGGCAGTGGCCCGATCATCATTGGGCAGGCCTGCGAGTTTGATTATTCGGGCTCTCAAGCCGCTCGTTCTTTACGAGAAGAAGGTATCAAAGTATCGCTCATTAATTCCAATCCGGCCACCATCATGACCGACCCCATTACGGCGGATGATATTTATCTGAAGCCGTTGGAGAAGAAATACATCGTCGAGATTCTGAAGAAACATCAGGAAGAAGGTCGGCCCATAGATACTGTGCTGCCAACCATGGGTGGACAAACGGCACTGAATTTAGCCATTGACTGCGACAAAGCCGGTATCTGGGAAAAGTTCGGTGTACGAATGATTGGGGTGGACGTAAACGCGATCGAAACTACCGAAGACCGGGAGAAATTCCGCTTGAAAATGCACGAACTGGGCGTGGGAGTTTGTAAGGGACGCATCGCTACCTCCTTTTTGCAAGGAAAGGAAATTGCCCAAGAAATTGGCTTTCCGTTGGTGATTCGCCCGTCGTATACGCTGGGAGGTTACGGGGGTGGATTTGTCAATGATGCCAGCGAATTTGATAAAGCCCTGAACGCCGGACTGCACGCTTCGCCAGTGCACGAAGTACTAGTGGAGCAAAGCATTATGGGCTGGAAGGAGTACGAGTTAGAACTGCTACGCGACCGACTGGGTAATATGATTATCATCTGCTCGGTAGAGAATTTTGATCCGATGGGCGTGCACACCGGCGACTCCATCACCGTAGCTCCCGCTATGACCTTGCCCGACACAGTATACCAACACATGCGCGATCTGGCCAAAATTATGATCAACGGCATTGGGGAATTTGCCGGAGGTTGCAACATTCAGTTCTCAGTGAACCCAGAAGATGATTCCATTATTGGCATTGAAATCAATCCCCGCGTTTCCCGCTCTTCGGCCTTAGCTTCCAAAGCAACTGGTTATCCTATTGCCAAGGTTGCGGCTAAGTTAGCGATTGGCTACACGCTGGACGAACTGAAGAATCAAATTACCGGAACCACCTCGGCCTTCTTCGAACCCGCGCTAGATTACGTAATTGTGAAAATTCCTCGGTGGAACTTTGCTAAGTTTGACGGGGCTGATTCGCACTTAGGGTTGCAAATGAAGTCGGTGGGAGAAGCGATGGGTATTGGTCGCAACTTTCAGGAAGCTTTGCAGAAAGCATGTCAATCGTTAGAGATCAAACGAAATGGTTTGGGGGCCGACGGTAAGGAGGAAACCAACCAGCAAAAAATTATGGAAGCGTTGGAGCACCCGAGCGACGACCGTCTGTTCCGTATCTACGAGGCCTTTAAGCTAGGAATTTCCTTTACTACCATCCGCAAGCTCACTAAAATTGACCCGTGGTTTCTGCGGCAGATTGAGGAGCTGATTGAGTTGGAAAAAGAAATTCAGCAACACTCCCTAGATGATCTTCCAGTGGAACTAATGCGGGAAGCCAAGGAGAAAGGCTACGCGGATCGACAGATTGCCCACTTGTTAGATTGTCTGGAGAGCGAAGTACACGGCAAACGCAAAGA
>NZ_JBARYM010000499.1:0-5369 GCF_049647865.1 Tunicatimonas sp.
TGTGATGAATTTGTGCGACGCAATGGTGGAAAAATTTGGGTAGAAAGTAAAAAAGATGAAGGTACTACCTTCTACTTTACCCTTCCGATAGCTCATACTTTAGAACCCTCTACTATTCCTTCGGAAGTTAAAAACGATCTAGTTTAGCTTTGTATAGTCATCCCGGTACTTTAAAAAGTTGCGGCAAAGAGTAAAGATGGTTAGTTTAGCCATAACCACCTAACGACCTTACTCGTATGCTCAATACTGTTTGTTCCCGTCGGAATGCCCTCGCCGGATTATTCGCTACCTCATCTGCATTGGCGACTGATCCCCTTTCTACCTTCTCCAACAATGATCCAGCTCTGCCGAGTTTTCACTATTGCCTTAATGTGAGCACCCTCCGGGGGCAAGAGCTGGGAATTGTTAAAGAACTAGAAATTACTTCGGAAGCCGGTTACGATGCCATTGAAGTTTGGATGAACGGTTTACAGAAGTATGTAGATGAAGGCGGTTCGCTCTCGGATCTTCGTAAGCGGATCGATGATCTCGGAATTTCGGTAGCTAATGCTATTGGATTTGCGCAATGGATTGTAGACGATGACACCATTCGGCAGCAAGCCACGGAGCAGCTTAAACGAGAAATGGATATGCTAGCTCAGCTAGGATGTTCGCGAATTGCGGCCCCGCCAATGGGTGCTACTAAAGAACCTGGTCTGGATTTGATGAAAGCGGCCGAACGCTACCGAGCGATTTTAGAGCTAGGAGAATCTCAGGGAGTCATTCCTCAACTCGAAGTGTGGGGATTCTCTGCTAATTTACACCGATTGGGTCAGACGATGTTCGTAGCGGTAGAAAGCCAACACCCTAAAGCCCGAATATTGCCTGATATCTACCATTTATACAAAGGTGGTTCTGAGTTTAATGGCCTAAAACTGCTTAGTGGCTCGGCTATTGAGATATTTCATATTAATGATTATCCGGCCCAACCTGGTCGGGAGCAACTAGACGATAGTTACCGTGTATATCCTGGCGACGGAGTAGCTCCGGTAACCGAGGTGCTCCAGGATTTACATAAAACTGGCCCAGGCAAAATTCTTTCTTTGGAATTGTTCAATAAAGACTACTGGCAGCAAGATGCTATGACTGTAGCCAAAACCGGGCTGAGTAGAATGAAGAGTGCCGTAGCTAAGGCAATACCAGGATGATGAAAAATTAAGACCTGTTGAGTTCATTAAACCTTGTCCTAAAAAGTTAAAAAAAGCATACTGCAAAATCAACCTAAACCCCCAAGGCATTCACCACATCCTATTATGTTAAAATTACTATTTCACCCTTTTACCCACGTTGGGAATGGAACTGGCTATATTTTATTAGCGAGTATTCTAGCATTTCTATCCATAAGCTGCTCATCTACTGAGCCTACCGCTACCGAACGCCCCCCTAATATACTTTGGATTACCAGCGAAGATAATAGTCCTTTTGTTGGTGCCTACGGCGACACCTTTGCCACCACGCCTAATATTGACCAACTGGCTACGGAAGGCGTTCGCTATACCCAAGCTTTTTCGGCAGCACCCGTATGTGCCCCCTCTCGTAATGCCCTCATTACCGGGATGTATCCCAATTCCCTGGGGACGCAGCACATGCGTAGTACCAACGCCATTCCGGATTTTGTAAAATTTTATCCCGCTTACCTGAAAGAAGCAGGGTACTACTGCACCAACAACGTAAAAAAAGATTACAACACCATCGATCAGCCCGAAGTATGGGACGAATCCAGCCGGGAGGCTACTTACCAAAACCGAAATCCCGGACAGCCCTTTTTCGCTATCTTTAATTTTACTACTTCTCACGAAAGTTCAATTCATTCGTTCATTCCGAACGACTCACTGATGCACGACCCCGCAACCGTACCGATTCCTCCGTACCACCCTCGCACCCCAGAAATGGAACACGATTGGGCGCAGTACTACGATCGCGTTCAGCAGATGGACACCCAGGTAGGACAGGTACTGCAAGAGCTGGAAGATTCGGGTTTGGCCGATAGCACCATCGTTTTTTATTACAGCGATCACGGAGGAATTTTAGGACGCAGTAAGCGATTCATGTACGAATCGGGCTTACATATTCCCCTGATCATTCGTTTTCCTAAAGCCTACCAGCATTTAGCCCCCAGTGAAGCGGGTACTACTAGTGACCGTCTGGTAAGCTTCGTCGATTTTGCCCCGACGCTGCTTTCTCTAGCGAGTGTCTCGGTACCGGATTATATGCAGGGCAATGTCTTTCTGGGTGAGCAGAAAACCGAACCTCAGCCCTACGTTTATAACTTCCGTGGTCGAATGGACGAACGCTTCGATATGGTTCGTTCGGTACGCGATGAGCAGTTTCGCTACATCCGCAACTACATGCCACAGAAAATCTATGCGCAATATATCGAGTACTTGTGGCGAGCTCCTTCCATGCGTTCTTGGGAGGAAGCGTATCTCGCTGGTCAACTAAACGAGGTTCAGTCAGCCTTTTTTGAAGAAAAACCAGCCGAAGAGTTATACGATGTAGAGGCTGACCCTCATAATATTAACAACTTGGCTGATGACCCGGAGTACCAGGAAAAGCTTACGGAGCTGAAGAACGCCAATCAGCAATGGCTACTCGATGTTCGCGATGTTGGCTTCCTACCAGAAGCCATGATGCTCGATATAGCCCAAGATTCATCTACTACGCTATACGAATTTGCTCATTCGGATGCTTATCCTTTAGAAGAGATTATTGAGGTAGCAGAAATGGCCACCCAACGCGACCCTCAATTTGTTTCTGAATTGATCGCCCAACTAGAAAATGAAAACGCAGTTATCCGTTACTGGGCAGCTACCGGCTGCCGAATTTTGGCGCAACATGCCGCTGATGCTCAACCGAAGTTACAAGCACTATTAAACGACGACGAGGTGAGTGTGCAGATTGCCGCCGCCGAAGCCTTGTATCACTTAGGTGATAAACAAGTGGCCGTTGATGCGCTAAGCAATACCCTAAGTGATGATAATCTGATGGCCCGAGTACAAGCCCTTAATGTGTTGGAAACAATGGATCAAGATGCCCTTCCTTCTTTAGATGCAGTAAACCAACTAGTTCCCAAAGATGAACAAAATCGGGATTACGATACCCGGGCGGCTAAACATTTAGCTAACAAACTCTCTAAGATATGAAAGACGAGATGTGCGATATGAAAAGATGGAAGCTCAAAAGAGCAATAAGTAACAATGTACGAAAAACTGTAAAATCATAGCAGATTAAGAAATGAAAAAGATAACTAAAGATACTAAAATTGGCTGGATTGGTACTGGAGTAATGGGAGCAGCTATGGTTAATCGCTTGCAAGAGTCTGGGTACTCTTGTACAGTGTATAACCGAACTAAAGCAAAAGCAAAAGCTTGTATTGCCAAAGGTGCTACCTGGGTTGAAACGCCTCAGAAAGTAGCGGAGCACGCTGAAATAATTTTTACAATTGTAGGATTTCCTCAGGACGTGCGAGAAGTATATTTGGGCGAAGATGGCGTATTAGCCGGAGCGAAGGCGGGAAGCATTCTAGTAGATATGACGACTACCGAACCAAGTCTAGCTCAAGAGATTTACCAAGCAGGTCAGAAACAGCAGGTATCTACCATTGATGCTCCCGTATCGGGCGGTGATATAGGCGCAAAAAATGGGGGCCTATCCATAATGGTGGGGGGCGATAGAGAAGCCGTAGACACCATAATGCCCCTGTTTGAAATTATGGGAAAGAATATTGTGTACCAAGGCGAGGCCGGTTCGGGTCAGCATACGAAAATGTGCAACCAAATTACAATAGCTGGAACCATGATTGGCGTATGCGAATGTTTACTTTACGCTCACCGTGCAGGGCTTGATCTAACCACTATGCTACAATCTATCAGTGGCGGAGCTGCCGCTTGCTGGACACTAGACAATTTAGCACCTCGGGTAGTAGACCGCAATTTTGATCCGGGCTTCTACGTAGAACATTTTATCAAAGATATGGGTATTGCCCTCACTGAAGCTAACCATATGGGTTTAGCCCTACCTGGACTAGCATTGGTTAAGCAACTCTACGAAGCAGTAAAAGCTCAGGGCCACGGAAAGCTCGGCACCCAAGCACTTACACTAGGATTGGAAGCATTAAATGGGTTTAAAAACTAGCTGAAATAATCTATTATAGTAATACTATTACATATATTTAATTACATTTATAAAAAAGTGTAATACTATTAATTTTATTTAGTTTAAATGTTTGACAAATTTACAATTAGATTAATTTGATATTTTATCTAATCGCTTAGACTTTTAGACACCTATAATTATATAAAAAGTAAAAATAATAGTGTATTGCTAATTCGGCAACTCATATGTCTATGAATATGCTGAAAGAAGAATAGTTATAAATAGCCTTTACTTGAATTTATAGTTACTACTTTCTTAAAAAATTGTTTTTTAATTCAAGCAAAAATATTTACTTCACAGAATCAACTGCTGTTAATAGCAGATTTGTAATGCAATCGGTTTAGTAATTTGCTCAAAGAAACACAACTAATACTTCCCTTGTCAATACCTTTCTTTAATATTATATATCCAAAACTATTTATTATGATGAACATTTTACCGTTTCTAAAGCGGGCACTCGGAGTGTGGCTACTATGCCTCTGGGGTTCCGCTTCTCTACTGGCTCAAAGTGAAATATCGGGTCAAGTCACCGATGGAGAAACCAACGAAGCCTTACCCGGAGTTAATATCCTGGTGAAGGGTTCAACCCAGGGTACAATTTCTGATGTAGAAGGCAACTACCGGTTGACTGTACCTGCTGGTGCTGAAGCACTCGTTTTTTCTTCTATAGGATTCACTCCGGAAGAGATAGCGATTAATGGGCGAACCACTATTAACTTGGTAATGATGCCTGATATCCAAAGTCTACAGGAAGTTGTGGTAGTTGGATACGGTACGCAAGAAAAAGTAAACCTCACCGGTGCTGTTGGAGTTACCGATGGCGAAGTATTGCAAAACCGGCCCATTGCTAACGTTGGTGAAGGATTGCAGGGAGTTGTTCCCAACCTGAACGTGAACATTCGTAATGGTGACCCTTCTGAACCAATTGATTTCAACGTACGTGGCTTTGAATCAATTAATGGTGGAGCACCTCTCATTCTAGTAGATGGAGTTCCGATGGACCTTAACCGGATTAACCCGAATGATATTGAAAGTATTAGCGTACTAAAGGATGCATCCGCTGCCGCAGTATACGGCGCTCGGGCAGCTTATGGAGTAGTTTTAGTAACTACCAAAAGCGGTAAAGGAGATAAGATTACAGTGAATGTCGGGGCAGAATTTGCTATGTCTAGTCC
>NZ_JBARYM010000500.1:0-5105 GCF_049647865.1 Tunicatimonas sp.
GAACAGTATCTAGCTACCGGAACAACTCTGTTGCACGGCGATTACTATCCCGGTAGTTGGCTGAAAACGACTTCTGGAATTAGTATTATTGACCCTGAATTTGCCTTTTTGGGAGATGCTGAATTTGATGTTGTGGTGATGATCGCTCATCTTACTATGGCTGAAACCCCATTGAAGCTAATTGACCAAGTGCTTAGGGAGTATGAGCAATCTGACGGCGGCTACCGCAATTCGCTCCAGCGAGCATTCAGCGGCGTAGAAATTCTACGCAGAATCATTGGATTAGCTCAGTTGCCATTGTCTCTTTCGCTAGAGGAGAAAAGTAGTTTATTAAAGCGAGCCGCCGATTGGGTTCGGCAGTACTAAACGACATGAATAATCGTCTTTCTATACTGGCAGTCATCATCATTTATATCGGAAGTTGTACTTCTCTCTCCGAAAAAGAGCAACCAGCGTCATCAACGGATAGCACTGCCTTGGCTGGGAAGAATAAACAATCTCTAGCCCTTTCCCGAGATGAATTATACGATAAAGTGCTGGGCATGCTAGTCGGCTCCGCTATTGGCGATGCCATGGGAGCACCTACCGAAATGTGGTTACGGGAAGATATTGTGACGGACTATGGCTTTGTAGATAAGCTGGATACGATGGTGCGCGAACCCTCCGCCGAAGGCACCTGGGACTACAATCTGCCGGCCGGAGGCACTACCGACGATACCCGCTGGAAAAAGCTGCTTACCGAGTTTTTGCTCACTCAATCAGAAGACCTTGATGCCGAAGACTTTGCGAAATATATTTTAGAAAAATACGAGCAAGAAATTCAGCAACTCCAGCAAACCGATGGCTTTGATCCCGAACCTTTTGAAGTGAGTGTTCGGCGGATGGCTTGGCTCCAGGAGTGGGCGAAAGTGGCCAAACCCTACGCCGAGCGCAATTTAGACGAATATGCTTTTGCGCTTAGTCAGTTCTATGGCGGGGAAATGACTTGTGCCGGAATGCTGTACGCTCCCAGCATTGGGTCGTTTTATCCGGCTCAGCCCGAACGAGCGTACCGAGAAACCTACAAACTGGCTATTTTTGATCTGGGCTTTGCCCGTGATATTAGTGGCTTAGTAGGCGCAATGGTGGCCGCCGCAATGCAGCCCCAACCTACTCCCGAAACAGTCATCAATACCTTGCGCGATGTAGATCCCCACGGCTACTTCAAAAGTCGGCTAGTGGGGCGAACGGCTTATCGCTTGCTGAAGGATGCCCGCCGGATTGTTCGTCAAGCAAAACAACCCCTGCCCGAAGGAGAAGAAATAAGCATTGAAATTCCCGCTAATTCAACCTTTGATACGCTCACCTTTTGGCAGATGCAACGCGCGTTCTTATTGCTGGATGCTAGAAACCAGGATCTACCCTTTCACGCCGGAGAGATTTTTCTGGTAAACCTAACCGCCCTGCTGTTCTGCGATTTTGACTTTGCCCAATCCATGGCATTCGTCGTAAATTTTGGTCGGGACAATGATACCACGGCAGCGGTGACCGGAGCTATTCTGGGAGCCTATTGGGGAGCTAATCAACTTCCTCAAGAAATGGTAAACTCGGTTTTATCAGTGAACGATACAATGCTAGATACCAATTTGGAAGAACTGGCTAATCAACTGACGGATAAGATACTATCTCACTGATTGGTTTTGTCGGATGAGTAAGCGAATTCCGGCATCTCCTGCACTTAAAAAGAGGGAGACCCCAGAATTCGTTACACTTATCCGGGGATACTTTCAATTCCGCCTCTTACTGACTTGCTGGGGCATCCACATTTGCAGAAATGCTTACCTGCTGAGTAGGAGCTGAAGGATCATTAGAGAAAACAGTAATCACTTTGTTCTGCTTGCCACGTCGCCCGCGGGGATTAAACGTCACGCTAATTTTGCTGCTTTCACCAGGAGCTAATGTGTTTTTATCTGGATTAGAAACGGTGCAGCCACAGTTAGCTTTAGTGGCCCGAATATTCAAATCGCTTTTTCCGGTGTTAGTGAAAGTGAAATTAGTGGATACCTTCCCATCCTGTGAAATTTTGCCAAAATCGTGCTTCTTTTCTGCAAAAGTTAACTTGGGAGCTTTAGCTAATTGATCTTCAGTTAGTGGCTCAAAGTGTTCTTCTACCGTAGCCATTACCGTGAATTCTTTCAGGCTGTCTTCTGCTTCGTCGGTAAACAGACGGATACGATCAGTAGAGAAACCTAATCGCTTGCGCTGTACCGCATCGGTAGCATCGTAAGTTACTTGGATGGTCCCCTTTTGCTTAGGTTGCAATGTTTGAGGTTGAATATCAACCGAAATATGACCGGGCGTAACTACATTGGTAGCGAACGTTACCGGTTCATTACTATCGTTAAAAACCTCAAAGTTTTTCTCAGCTGGTTCGTTAGTCAAAACTTTGCCCATGTTGAATGAACGGTACTTCACCCGAAGTTTACCCATTGCAGTGGGGTAATCATCCTGCGGAGTTTTAGGCTTAGGATTCACGTTTCCTTTAATGTACAGTACGTTGGTACTAGGCTCAGCATTAGAAGTAACCGTAATAGATTTGCGGAACGCGCCCGGACGATTTTTAGGATTGTACTGGGCTACAACGGTTCCCTTCTCACCGGGAGCTATCGGTTCTTTCGTCCAACTGGGAGTGGTACATCCGCAAGAAGCCTTCACATTGCTAACAATAACTGGAGCTTTTCCGGTATTGGTAAATATAAACTCATGTGAAATAGGGCCGCCTTCTTCTTTCACCGTACCGAAATCGTGGTCGTTAGTTTCAAAAGTTAAAACCGGACTTTGGGCAGTCGCCACCGTGGATATGGTGATACTTATTGCCAGCAAAAATGTGAACACAAATGATAGTTGCTTTTTCATGGTTCGAGTTTGATTTTATGCTTTATTAGATGTATGAACAATTATTATGCGAGGTATTTACTTCTACACAACGACATAAATTTATCTATCATCTATTTTCGCAAAACGAATTTATATCTAAAAGTTCAGACGTAGTTCTATTTTTCGGTTATACGTGATATTTTACCTTATTTTGCAGAAAAAGAGACAATATGGCACGCATACTTACGGGAATACAGAGTTCGGGAAAACCGCACTTAGGCAATATTTTGGGAGCGATTCAGCCCGCTATTCAGCTTTCTCGCGATAAAAGCAATGAATCCTTTTTCTTCATTGCCGATTTACATTCGCTCACTACTATTAAAGATGCTGAAACCCGTCAGGCCAACGTAAACGCCGTAGCGGCAGCTTGGTTAGCCTGTGGTTTTGATACCGAGAAAAATGCTTTTTATCGACAATCTAAGATTCCCCAAGTTTGCGAACTGACCTGGTATTTGAACTGCCTCACACCTTACCCAATGCTGGCGAACGCCCACTCGTTCAAAGATAAAGCCGACCGTCTGGCCGATGTGAACGCCGGACTATTCACTTATCCGGTACTCATGGCTTCCGATATTATTTTATATGATGCGAATTTTGTACCGGTAGGTAAAGACCAGCAACAGCATCTGGAAATGACCCGGGATATGGCCTCGACCTTTAATCATCAGTACGGCGAAACTTTCGTAATTCCCGAAGCTAAAATTGACGAAAGCCGCATGGTGATTCCTGGCACCGATGGGCAAAAGATGAGTAAGTCGTACCAAAATACGATCGATATTTTTCTGCCTGAGAAGAAACTGCGTAAGCAAATTATGTCTATTAAAACCGACAGTATTCCCTTGGAAGAGCCAAAAAAGACCGAAGGCGACACGGTGTTCGCTCTTTACAGTTTACTGGCTACCGACCAGCAAATAGGAGATATGCGAGCTAATTACAAAGGAGGCAATTACGGCTACGGTCATGCCAAGCAAGCGTTGTTTGAGCTAATCCGGGATCACTTTTCCGAAGAGCGAGAAAAGTACGATTACTATATGAATAACCTGCCTGAACTGCACCAGGAGCTGGAAAAAGGTGAGGCTAAAGCGCGCGAGGTTGCTTTAGAGGTGTTAGATAGAGTTCGGGGGAAATTAGGGTACTGATTTGTTCTATCACAAAAGTCTATAGATTTCGTTATATTTATGCAGCAACAGAAGACTGGTTCATGAATTACGCTAAAGTACACGAAGCATTACGAAAAGTCCACAGCCCTGAAGATGCCGAATCGATTATTCAAGGATTCAACGATTTAGAAGTACAAAATCTTGATAAGCTCAAAGACGTGTTTGCTACTAAGCAAGATTTGTATGATACCAGAGAAATGTTATTAGACAAAATTAATGAATCAGAAAAAAGATTATCAGATAAGATAGATAATAAAATAGACGATAAAATTAATAAGGTCTATTGGTTTTTAATAGGGCAGACTGCCGCTTTGATAATGTTATTTTTAGCAATTCTCCGGTTGGTAGATGCCGTTTAAGAGATAAACGCTTTGTGCCTATTCCTCACGACTTTCTTCATTCTTAAATTTCTCGAAACGTGATTTTTCTTCTTTCCGAGGAAACACATTGTCGGCAACATCGGCATCGGCCGTGCCCCGGTCGGGATCTAAGGTAATCTTCACCACCTCTTTGTCTTTAGCAAATACTTTGGTAGCCTGTTGCTCGTTTTTCCGCCATATCTCCGCCGGAATATACTCAGTTTCGGTAGTGCCATCGGCGTAAGTAAATTCTACCAACAGTGGGGTTACCAATCCACCTTCATTGTTAAACGTTACTTCATACAGGTTCTTTTCGCCGTAATTTCGGCGAACCTCGTCATCATTCGTACGATTGCGAAACTCGCCGAAGTAACGGTCATCAGTGTCGGTGATGGTTATTTCTTGCGGGGAATCCGGCCAATCTTTGGAATTTTTACCTTCTTCGCTATCCTGGCTCATAGTGCTTTCATCAGCCGAAACTGTTTTTTCCACTTCAGTTTCGGGGTTAGCAATACGATACCATTTCACATCATCCACTGCTATATCCACGTAATCAGTAGTGTAGAACCAGCCACGCCAGAACCAATCTAGGTCTACTGCCGAAGCATCTTCCATGGTGCGGAAAAAATCGGCGGGGCCGGGTTGCTTAAACTTCCAGCGCTGGGCGTAT
>NZ_JBARYM010000501.1:0-3021 GCF_049647865.1 Tunicatimonas sp.
CAAAAGTTTTTGCGCCGGGGTAATGCATATCCCACACAAACCGGTTGAAGCCTTTCTCCACTTCCAATTTCCCCTTCAGCGGATCTTTGCTTTCCGCCTCTTCAGTAGTGCTAAACTCCCGAATCAGGGTTCCATCTTTTTCTTGTATTTGTAACACAACCGCCTGAGTAGTATCCGGTTCTTCCGCTAATACAAAATGCACCAATACTCCCCCCGGATGGTTGGCCCCTGCTGTTAGTGAAGGGGCAGCTTGCTCGCCACCCATTCGGTAACTATCCATTGGTTTATAGAGGTGATAACCATTACGCTGAAAGTCTTCTTGCAGTGCTTGGTCGCTAAGCTGGTGCAGAGGAGTTAAATCATCAATAATCCAGAAGCTTCGACCTTGCGTAGCCGCGATGAGATTATTGTTTTTAATCGTAAGATCGGTAATCGGAACCGTAGGCAAATTCAATTGTAGTGGCTTCCAGTTAGCACCATCGTTAAACGATACGTACATCGCGGTTTCAGTTCCGGCGTAGAGTAACCCTTCCTGCTGAGGGTCGGCGCGAACCACTCGGGTGAAGTGCTCCGCTTCAATGCCATCAGTAATTAAATCCCAGCTTGCTCCGTAATTGGTAGTTTTGTAGAGATATGGTGTGAAGTCACCCATTTTGTACCGGGTTCCGGCTACGTAGGCCCCGCCATCTACGAAAGGATGCACATCAATGCTATTCACCATCATCCACTCGGGTATTCCAGAAGGCGTTACGTCATTCCAATTTTCGCCCCCGTCCCGGCTGATATGAATAAGCCCATCATCCGAACCGGTCCAAATGACTCCTTCTTCCCGAGGTGATTCTACTGCGGCAAAAATAGTGGCGTAGTATTCTACCCCCGTATTATCTTGGGTAATTGGTCCCCCAGAAGATTTTAGCTTAGAAGAGTCGGCCCGAGTAAGATCCGGGCTAATGACTTCCCAGCTTTGTCCCTCATCGGTAGAAACATGCAGGTGATTAGAGGCGGTATACAACTTATTAGGATTATGTGGGGAGTAGAAGATTGGGAAATTCCACTGAAAGCGGTACTTCATACCTTCGGCTCCGTACCCCATCGGATTATCGGGCCATACATTGATAATGCGCGATTGTTCATTTTCATGATTTACTCGCGAAAGAAATCCGCCGTAGCTACCCCCGTACACGATCTCATCATTTTCAGGATCGATTGCCAAATGGGCACTTTCTCCTCCCGCGGTGGCCTCCCAATGATCTTCACCAATTTCGCTACCATCTGAACGATGCAGTACTCGCAGGGTAGAGTTATCTTGCTGAGCCCCGTAAATGCGGTAGGGGAAATGATCATCGGTAGTTACCCGGTAAAATTGCGCAGTAGGTTGATTATGATAAGTTGACCAGTTTTCTCCCTGGTCAACACTTACTTGGGCGCCACCGTCGTCGCCAATAATCATTCGCTGATTATCTTCCGGGGCAATCCATAAATCATGGTGATCGCCGTGGGGTGCTACCGAAGCTTCAAAGGTTTTTCCGCCGTCTTTAGATTGATGATAGCGCACATTCATTACGTACACAATATCTTCATCCTGTGTATCGGCGTAAATGCGAGAGTAGTACCACGCCCGTTGGCGTAAGCTCCGCTCATCGTTCGTTTTCTCCCAAGTAGCCCCAGCATCATCCGAACGAAATACTCCGCCGTTTTCAGCTTCAATAATGGCAAACACTCGCTCTGAATTCACCGGAGAAACCGTTACACCAATAATTCCTAACGGTCCATCGGGCATCCCTTTGTTAATAGAAATTTCTTTCCAAGTATCGCCACCGTCGGTACTTTTCCATAGCGCCGAACCTTCGCCTCCACTGGATAAACTGTAGGGAGTACGCCGAATTCGCCAAGTACTAGCGTAGAGTACACGCGGATTATTAGGGTCCATTGCTAAATCTACAGCTCCGGCATCTGGGTTAGCGAACAGTACTTTTTCCCAGGTTTGTCCCCCATCTTTGGAGCGAAATACCCCCCGCTGATCGTTGGGGGCAAACAGATTACCCATTGCCGCTACGTATACTAAATCCGGATTCTTTGGATGAACGCGAATTCGACCAATATGCCGCGATTCATCTAACCCCATCGATTGCCAGGTTTTTCCGGCATCGGTGGTTTTCCATACTCCGTAGCCGTAAGAGACATTTCCTCGAACGGTTTTTTCGCCTCCGCCAGCGTAAATCACATTATTATCGTATTCACTAACTGCTACTGCACCGATAGATCCACCGAAGTATCCATCCGAAATATTTTCCCAGGTTTGTCCTTTGTCTTGTGTGCGCCAGATTCCTCCTCCGGCAGATCCAAAATAAAATAAGTTTGGTTGACCCGGTACGCCGGTTACCGCGCAGGAGCGTCCGCCCCGATAAGGTCCAATCGAGCGCCACTGCATACCGTGGTATAAAGTGGTATCAATTGCCGGAGGGGTTGATGGGCTCTTTCTATTACGTTGGGCGGAGCTGTCTGACCAAGCGAGGCAGCAAAGACCAAAAAGAGCGATCAAAACAGAAGAGAAGTATCGCATAGGTTTAGGTAATTTGTAGATAAAACAAGCAGCTAAGATAATAGAAAAGCCGGTGATGCCGCAATAATCACGGAAGCAATTACTCCTCAATCTGAGGAAATTTTTTCCTCTTGGGTTAGTAGTACTGCCTAAATTTAACCTAATTTAAGCGTTGACAGGATTATTTCATGGCCTTAGCTAGTCATTTGCTGATTTTTTGAACCTATATAATTTTTTCGTGAAAAGCACTGCACTTAGCTTGTAATTATGATCATACACGATGTCTATACTTATGATAAGACGTTAGAACCGCGCTATTCAACATAATTTTTATGAATAAGTTGAAAAAGCTCAGTAAGTTATTAATGAAGTTTAAAAAGAGTGAAGCGAAATAGCAGCTCTGTAAGTAAAAACTTTCAGCGCAATGTTGAGCAGTTGTTTGAAGATCTAAACAAGACTCAGAAACCTAATCTCAAGCT
>NZ_JBARYM010000502.1:0-7259 GCF_049647865.1 Tunicatimonas sp.
GTAGTACGCTCAAATTAACCGGGAACGCTTTGGCAAAAACCGGGTGCAATTCAAGAATTTTAACTGGCGCTACTACAGTTCGGATAATTTTGATGTGTACTTCTACGATGGCGGTCAGGATAACGCGCTCATCGCCGCCAAATTTCTGGAGAAGGAATTTGAACGTATCACTGATGTAATTGGCTACGCCCCCTACACGAAAACTAAGATTTTTCTCTATAATTCTACTTCTGATCTACAGCAGAGCAATGTGGGGGTAAAAGGGAAATCGTATACGGTGGGTGGTCAGACTGATTTTGTGAAGTCGCAGGTAGAAGTGGCCTATCCGGGTAGTATGATCGCCTTTAAGCATGAGTTGGTTCAGCAAATCTCTGAAATGTTGATTAACGACATGATGTTCGGCGGTAGCCTTACCGACATGTTTCAATCGGCTTATCTGCTTACCCTACCCGAATGGTTTATCCAGGGGGCGGCTCGCTACATTGCTCAGGGTTGGAGTATTGAAATGGATGACTTTATGCGAGATTTGTTCAACGAAAAACGAAACGTTAAACTCACAAAATTTACGGGGGAGGAAGCCGCCATTGTAGGGCAATCGGTTTGGAACTTTATTGCCGCTCGCTACGGTCGCAGCAGCATATCTAACATTTTGAATCTAACCCGAATCATTCGTAATGAAGAAAGTAGCGTTGTTAACACGCTAGGCATTCCTTTTCGGTTGTTTTCGCGGCAGTGGCAGTCCTTTTACTCTGAAATGTCAAGCCAGACAGCTGATATTTATCAATATCCAGTAGATGATAATCGGTTACGTAACAAAAACCGTAAATCTTTAAAGTACAGTCATGTAGCCTTTAGTCCTAGTGGGCGCTTTTTAGCCTATTCCGAAAATAAAAATGGTCGCTATAAAGTAGTTATAAGAGACTTAGAACGTAAAAGATCTAAGACTATACACAAGAGTGGATTCCAACTTATTGATCAGGACGTTGATCAGGACGTACCGCTATTGGATTGGGCTAGTGATCAAATATTGGGCATTGTTGGAGTTGAGCGAGGGCAGAACTATTTATGGCTTTATGATCAGGGTAGCAAGCGAAAACGGGCTATTCAGTTACGCCGATTCAACCAAATAAAAGACTTTGACCTCAATGCAAGTGCTCGGCTGGCGGTAATGAGTGCCGATTTAAATGGTCGGAATGATTTGTTTCTGTACAATCCGAATCGTAACACATTTAAACGGCTTACTACCGATATTTACGATGATTTACACCCTCGCTTTATGCCTGAGAGCGACGAGATTATTTTCAGCAGTAACCGCCCCAACGATTCTTTGTACTTTGCCTCCACTAAAACTCGTGACATTCAGCTTAATCAAGATATTGAGGATAACTTTAATATCTTCCTTTTTAATCCAGAACAAGATCCTGCAGACTCGCTATTGTCACGCATAACCAACACGGTGAGTAAAGATATTAAGCCTATTCCTAAAGATGAGAACACTATTTATTACCTGAGTGATCAGCAGGGTATTTATAATTTGTACCAATACCAGATTAGAGACAGCTTATTTACCCAAATCTCTAATTATGCCGTAAGCTTACAAGATTATGATATTGACTTTAAAAACAGCCGAATTGCTTACATTATGCTGGCTGATGAAAAGGATTATGTATTCTTAGAAGAAGGCATTAACCTGAGTCAGAGCACATTTACCCCCAAAACCCAACGGCAAGAAGCTATTCAAGCCCAAATGGTATCCCAACGCTTAGCCGAAAGTCAGAAGAGGCGACGGACTTCGGCCGTACCTTCCGATTCAACTTCATTCCCTCCGTCCTTCGTTCCTCGCGATTCTCTTATTGTTAATTCTGAAGTTGACTTGGATAGCTTAACATCGGCAATTGATGCTGATACGCTACCAAAAAACCTTATTGATACCAATGCTTACACATTTGGCGAGCAGGCAGCTCCCCAGTTAGAAGATGGAATGATCGATACGGATAATTACGCATTTGATATTGAGAAATCTCCTACTGAAGATGCTATATCTACCGATGGATTTCGTTTTGAGAGCGACCAGAGACCAGCAGGTGAAGGCAATTCTTTTTTGTCGCGTTACCGCCGACTACGGCGCGAAACCCGTATTGATGGACCCGCACCTTACGAAACTCGCTTTAGTGCCGATAATGTGATTACATCATTGACTATCGATCCACTTCGGAATTTTGGTTTTCACATTCAGGTGCAGATGAACGATATGTTAGAGAACCATCGCTTTTCGGGTGGTATTGTACAATTCACTGATTTGCGAAGTGCGAGCGTTTTTGCGGAGTATCAGTATCTAAAAAACCGAGTAGATTTTACATTCCGCTACAAGCGCGATGGAATATACCGAGAGGCGAACGATCAGAACATTCAAAAGTACACCATGAACCACTTTCAGGTGGGTGCGGCAGTACCGTTTAATGTTTCTACTCGGCTGGAGATTAATCCGTTTTTCGCTAATACTCATTATATTGACCTTGACCCTAGTCCGACTATTCCGGCTCCTCCTATGGCCGAAACAGAGAATACCGTTTTCTTCGGTGGATTGAAAGCAGGGTTAGTTTTTGACAACACCCTTAATTTTGGTCTGAATAAATACGAAGGTACCAAAGCACGAGCGTTTTTCACCCATTATCAGGGGTTAAACGATGCTTCTCGTAGCTTTAGCAATATCGAAGTAGACGTGCGTCATTACCTGAAAATACACCGGGAACTAACCTTGGTGGGGCGACTTTACTACGGAAACTTCTTTGGAGCCAATCCGCAATCTTACCTTTTGGGTGGAATGCATAACTGGATATTTAATCGTACTGATACCCCAGATTCAGAAGAAGAAAACCCGTTGGCTATCCAACAAAACGTAGATAACAGCAACATACTCTTTACCGAGTTTGTTGATCTGCGAGGGTTTAACTACAATAAATTCAACGGTACTGATGTGCTGACCTTTACAGCTGAACTACGATTTCCAGTAGTTCGGTATTTCTATCGCGGCCCTATTGCCTCTAATTTTTTCCGCAACTTAGAGTTTATCGGCTTCTACGATATTGGCTCTTCCTGGACGGGTCCTAGTCCCTTTAGAGAAGAAAATAGCATTAACACCGAGATAATCAGCGACGGGGGGCCATTTGTAGCCGAAATTCAGAATTTCAAATTTCCCTGGCTGATGAGCTATGGTGCTGGTATACGCACTGTTCTTTTGGGCTATTACCTGAAGTTTGATCTGGCTTACCCTATTGAAGATCAGATAGTAGCTGATGAGCCAAGATTTTACTTCACATTAGGGTACGATTTTTGACCTACGGATACTAATAGTTAAACAATTTGTCTTATCTCAAAATATCTCTTATGAAACAGGTATGTTTAATAGTAATAGCGGTGGGCTTGTCAATAAGCAGCTACGGACAATTTGCCACTTTAGGCCCTAAAATAGGTATCAGTCATTCAACATTAACCGAAAGCGAGGCCCAGGCTATTGCGGGGGGAAATGCTTCAGCAGGATTTCATGCCGGACTTTTTGCCCGGTTCTCAGTTTTAGGTTTCTACGTACAACCGGAAGCTCTTTTCACTTCTACCGGGGGGGAAATTGTAATTGATAGCGAAAACATAGATGCTAATGTCGATCAAGTGAAAGGTATCCGGTACAATAAGCTTGACGTACCAGTGCTGTTTGGTTTTAAAATAGGCCCATTATTCCGCGTAAATGCCGGACCATCCTTTAGCTTGCTATTGAATTCCGACGCTCGAGATGGTAATGCTCAAAATGAAATTAGAGAAAACTATAATGATGCTACGGTCGGTTTTCAGGCAGGGATTGGGGTAGATATTTCTAAATTGACCCTCGATCTACGTTACGAGAACAACCTCAGCACATTGGGTGAAGAAGTTTCTTTGGGTGGTCGGCAGTTCGATACTGACCTCAGGAATCAGCAGTGGCTGTTCTCATTAGGATTTAAACTTTTTTAAGTAACTATCAAGGTTTAATTACCGCCTTCTTTTGCGAGGGCGGTTTTTTTATGCGCTGGCTATAGCTTGCTTTGGTTTGGAAATGATCATAAACAGCAATGCAAAAAACGACAGTAAACTCGCTACGACAAAAGCATAGGGCAACCGTTCTAACTCGTTACTGTACAACCAGCCGGAAGTCAAAGCACCCAATCCAATACCCAGTTCTAACGAAATATACATAGTAGCAATGGCTCTCCCCCGTCGCTCAGGATGGCTCAAGTCAATTGTCCAGGCATAGATAGTGGGAGTATTCATTCCTACTGCTAAGCCAAATACTGCCCCAGCTACTAAAAACCAAGACCCGGTAGGTGCGTACCCTAAAAACAAGCACCCTATTATTAATATGCTGGCGGCCCATTTTAACACAATTACTCTTCCGTAACGATCCGAAGCCTTTCCGGCAAAAAAACGAACTGCCACCGAAGCAATCGTCATGTACATAAACACTAAACCACGGTTGTCAATGCCCAGTGCGTCGCTTTGGTCGGGCAGCAGGGTTAGGGCTACGCCAAAGGAATAGGTAGTAAATAACATAACCACACAGGGTGCCCAAACTCGGGGCTCCAATACTTCGCTCCAGTCTAACCGAAGCAATTTGAATTGGAAGGGTTCGCGATCAACCAGGGTTTCGCGCATCCCTGCTAAGATTAGTACCGACATTATTGCTGAAACGGATGAAGCGTAGAAAGTTACTTCTAATGAATACAGGTTGGCTAACGTACTTCCAATAGCCGGACCACTCGCCATTCCTAAGCTACCACATAAACCAAGTACGCCCATTGCTTCTCCCCGACGTTGAGCGGGAATTACATCGGCTACGTACGCCGCCGTTCCGGTTGGTTTGAAGCCCGTAGAGAGTCCGTGAAAAAACCGTAAGGCCAAAAACCAAAATACTGAGGTGGCAATCGGATAGAGAAATCCACAGATAAAACAGATCACCGCCCCAAAGATCATCACCGGAATACGTCCAATTCGGTCTGCTAGTTTACCGCTAAATGGTCGGGATAGTCCGGCGGTTAGAGTGAACAACGCAATAATCAACCCTTTATACTCGCCCCCGCCCATCCGGTCTAGATACGCCGGTAGCTCCGGAATAATCATGTTAAAGCTGGAGAAGAACAGAAATGAACTCAAACACAGCAGCCCGAACTGAAAAGTATAGATGTTTTGGTTAGCTGCCATAAAAGAAAAGCTGTAAACTATACTTGTACGAGATTGACTGAAAAGGTTTTAGAAATGGTAGCTCTATCAAATCGCTAAAGCCTAGTACGCTGATAAACTGGTCGCCTCAGGATTTGCAACCGGTGGAATAAAGATGGAGAGTTTGTTATCTACACTAGCGAATCACGCTTGCTCGCTTGTTTAGAGAACTTAGTACATTGTAGCCATAGCGGCAACGATACTCTATTTCGTACTACGGTTATTTTTGTTCCCGGTGCGCTTCCTATTCTGCATATTCAAGAACAGGACTTACCTAAAAATGGTGAAAAGGCTTTTGTTCTGCTTATTAAAATTAGGATAAGAGGGATATTCTGGTAACAGCTATCCCATGTTAAAAGTACCTACCTCCATAATTCCTAATGAATACAACTATTTCCTTAATATTCATCATCCTAACTTTAAGCAAGTTGGAATAATGATTATTGAGAGCGTGCTTGACTCAAGATTTGGATAGCTTCCACTCCAGAAACTACTGCTCCATTAAGTACGCTTTGATGAAGGCATCTAGGTCGCCATCCAGTACGGCTTGCACGTCGGAGGTTTCAGTTCCGGTTCGTACATCTTTTACTAGTTTGTAAGGGTGTAACACGTAGTTGCGAATTTGGGAGCCAAAATCAATATTACTTTTGTTGCTTTCAATTTCATCGCGCTCCTGATTACGTCGCTCAACTTCTTGCTGGTACAGGCGAGACTTCAGCAGTTGCATTGCCTTGTCTTTATTTTGTAGCTGAGAACGTTCCTGCTGGCATTCCACTATAATTCCTGAAGGGGCATGGCGCAAGCGAACCGCAGTTTCTACTTTGTTCACGTTTTGACCACCGGCCCCGCCCGAACGGTAGGTTTCCCAAGTGATATCCGCTGGGTTTACCTCAATCTCGATAGAATCGTCTACTACCGGATAAACGTAAGCGGATGCAAAGGACGTTTGTCGCTTACCATTGGCGTTAAAAGGAGAAATTCGTACCAGCCGATGTACGCCATTTTCAGATTTCAAGTTACCGTAGGCAAAATCACCGCTAAATTCAAGGGTGACTGATTTAATACCCGCCGTATCACCGGGTTGAAAATCGACCTGCTTCACTCCGTACCCATTTTTCTCCCCCCACATAATATACATCCGCATTAGCATCTCGGACCAATCTTGGCTCTCGGTGCCGCCTGCTCCCGGATTAATCTGCAATACAGCACTGAGTTGATCTTCCTCCCCACTCAGCATTTTTTTAAATTCCAGGTCTTCCGTAATCTTTTCTGCTTTTTGTCGCTCCCGTTCAATGTCGGCTTCGCTCACTTCATCCATTTCGTAGAACTCGTAGAGTGTTTCCAGGTCGTCGTAAGCAGTTTTGGCTTTTTCGTAACTGTCGGTCCAAACCTTTTTAGTCTGGATGCTCTTCATTAGTTTTTCAGCCTCTTTCGGATCGTTCCAGAAATCAGGTTGCAGAGTAAGTTTCTGCTCATCGTCTATCTCGGCTTTCTTCTGATCGTAGTCAAAGATACCCCCTTAAAGCCTCTACTCGGGCTTTCAAGTCTTTCAACTGGTCTGTAGTCATATTTTAATGATTAGTGATTGATAAATAATGAATGGTGAAATTTTTGAATCCGGCAATTGTGATGGGAGTAAATGGAGCCTACTCTATAAAGTCTTTGTTTCTTTCTTCTTTGAGATCGTAAACAGCAATTCCATGCGCTTTTGCTGTATCTGACAAATCTGAATCTGCGGTTATTAGCAAATCACAATTCTTCGCTAATTCTAGAAGCAGTGAGTCAGTTAAACCCAACTTAATAAAATAATCACTATTGACCCCCAGCTCAGAATTCAGATATTTTTCAGAAGTCTTTGAGATACTTTCTCTTACTACCTTAATGTATGGCCACTTGAAATTTCCAGAGAGAAAATTATTTAACAAATTATCAACTTCTGTCCAAACATTTGGAAGCACGATTAGATTTTCTAGACCCCGAATAACAGCGAATAACTTCTGAAAATCTTTCTT
>NZ_JBARYM010000503.1:0-2129 GCF_049647865.1 Tunicatimonas sp.
CTATTGGTCGACACTTTATCCACCGCATTCAACCCAGCGGCTATTCCTAGCCCTGACCGAATTCAACGAATTGAAGTCTACGAAAAGGATTGGGCAAAAATTTATCTAGGTGATATTTCTCTACAAGCAGGCTCGCAAACAATTTCTTTATCGGCTAGCCAAATAGTGGGTAGACAAGTGGCGGAAGTGAAAGGATTAGTTTTGGAGAGAGTAGATTAACTAATGGCTCTAAGCTGATGGTACTTTTTCCGACGGCAATTGGTAGATGCTGATAATCTCAGCGATAGCTTTGCGTTTGCGGTAGTAGGAGGTAATTTGTAGTACTGCGATATAACTTAGTACAGAGATTAGGGCAGCCAATATGCCGTTTCCTAATACAAATGACTGAGTGTGATGCGTAAGTAACGTTATCCAAGACTCTTCAATGACTTCGGGTGTTGGCTTATTGAGTAAAACGCTTCCCAACCAGTAACTGGCGTAATACACCGGAAGTTGAAGTATCGGATTCCACA
The DNA here is from genome assembly GCF_049647865.1 of Tunicatimonas sp. Lineage (NCBI taxonomy): Bacteria > Pseudomonadati > Bacteroidota > Cytophagia > Cytophagales > Catalimonadaceae > Tunicatimonas > Tunicatimonas sp. The sequence goes on from NZ_JBARYM010000503.1 coordinate 513, forward strand.
TAGTAAAAGCTAGAACCATCGCAATCTTATTCAACATCGGAAAGAAAAGGATGAGCGATAGGCCTACGAAGATTCCAAAACCAGGGGTGGGCAGAATGGCGATCAATGTGCCTAATGAAAAACTTAGCGCAATAGCCTGACTACTGCTTTCGGGTTCAGTCAATCGCTCAATAAATCGAGTTACTTTTTCCCTAATTGTGGCTTTATTCATTAGAATTTTTCTTACTCCAATACTAGCAATAGATCGGCGATTTATTTTTTGCTTTTAAGTGAATATCTAACTTGCGTAACGTCTCAATTATTTATGATGAACTATCAAATTCCACTAGCCGAACGGCTACGTCCCCAAACGCTAGATGATGTCGTTGCCCAGTCGCACCTTACTGGCCCCCAGGGCGTATTGCGAAAAATGGTTGAGCAGGGCAATCTTGCTTCGCTAATATTCTGGGGCCCACCCGGCACCGGCAAGACTACTTTAGCCCGCATTGTTTCTCAAGAATCTAAACGAGAATTCTTTCAACTTAGTGCTATCCAAGCGGGAGTGAAAGATGTGCGCGAAGCTATTCAGCGATCTAAGATGTACGGCGGAGCCATTCTGTTCATTGATGAGATTCATCGTTTTAATAAGTCACAGCAAGATGCTTTATTACATGCGGTAGAGGATGGAACAATCACACTGATTGGAGCTACTACCGAAAATCCCTCGTTTGAGGTGAACCCGGCCTTGCTATCCCGTTGCCAAGTATACACGCTAAACGCACTAACGGAAGATGACTTGCGAAAATTGTTAGCGAGAGCCTTTCAACAAGATGAGTTCCTGAAAACTAAGAATATTGAATTGAAGGAAACTGAAGCACTGTTTAATCTTTCGGGCGGTGATGCCCGCCGACTACTAAATTTGATGGATCTGATTGTTTCTTCAGAATCTAGCACCGAAACCGATTCGGTAAAGATTACCAATGCAATTGTAACGAAGTTGGCTCAAACTAAACTTGCTCGCTACGAAAAAGGGGGCGAGTTACACTACGATCTTGTCTCTGCCTTTATTAAATCGGTACGAGGTAGCGACCCGAATGCCGCTATATATTATATGGTACGAATGCTGGCGGGAGGAGAAGACCCCAAGTTTATTGCCCGCCGATTGGTTATTTTAGCTTCCGAAGATGTAGGCAATGCGAACCCTACCGGATTAGTTTTAGCCACTAACTGCTTTGAAGCAGTAACCATGATCGGAATGCCGGAAGCAGAGATTATACTAGCTCAGTGTACTACTTACCTGGCCAGTTCACCTAAAAGCAATGCTAGCTACACTGCTTTACGTCAAGCTCAAGCATTAGTTAGAAAAACGGGCGACCTGCCGGTTCCGCTACATTTACGAAATGCACCTACTAAATTAATGAAGTCGTTAGACTACGGGAAAAACTATCAATACGCTCACGACTACGATCAGAACTTTGTAGTGCAAGAATTTTTACCTGATGCGCTATCAAAAACTATATTTTATCAACCCGGCCACAATGCTCGGGAGAATGAATTAAGAAAACGGCTGAAACAACTGTGGGGTAATCATTATGAGTATTAAATAGCCGTTTGCCTTGGCTACATTCTAGACATTTC
>NZ_JBARYM010000504.1:0-8356 GCF_049647865.1 Tunicatimonas sp.
CCGCAAGTCTTGGTTCGTATGAGGGCCATGGCAGGCAATAATACCCCGGTCGCAGCGGAAACGGGTATGCGGACCAATGACGCCCTCTTCAAGGCCGATTAATGCCTGAACGATCTTGAAGATTGAACCCGGTGGGAAAGCTCCCATCAATGGACGATTAAATAAAGGCTTAGTAGTATCAGAGGCTAATTCGGTGTAGTTTTTCCCGTAGTCACGCCCAGTGAGTAAGTTGGGGTCATAATATGGTGCAGATACAAAAGAAAGAACTTCGCCGGTTTTCGGTTCAATTGCCACAATGCTACCTCGCTTACCGGTCATCAAAGTTTCAGCGTACTCCTGCAAATTAATGTCTACGGTACTCACTAAGTTTTCACCGGCTACTGATAGGGTATCGAGGGTTCCATCTTTGTAAGAACCTTTTTCTACTCCTCGCACATTTACCATTTTGTATTTTACACCCCGCTTGCCCCGAAGCTGCTCTTCGTACTTTGACTCAATCCCTAAAATACCAATATAATCACCTTGACGATAAAAATTTTCCTCATCTCGCTGTAACTGATTGGAACTGATCTCGCCAATGTACCCTAAAGCATTCGCCAAATTCCGATAGGTGTACGATCGATTAGTACGCGCTTGAATTCGGAAGCCAGGAAAGTCTACCAAATAGTCTTGTACCGAAGCAAAGGCATTATTGGAAATCTGTTTGATAAACACCGAAGGTTTCACGTATGAGTATTGCTTAGCCTTCTTTAATTTCTCATCAAATTCTTCCTGCGTAATTTCGAATATTTCGCAAAAAGCTAAAGTATCTTTTAGTTGGACATCCTTCGGAACTACTTCCAAATTATATACCGGAGCGTTGTAAACTATCAGTTTACCATTGCGGTCGTAAATTAGGCCGCGAAAGGGATAGCGAACCTCTCGGTCAATAATATTACTATCGGCTTTTGCCTGGTAATCTTCGCTAAGTACCTGAATAGCGAATAATTTCGCCAGATAGATACCAGCAATAAGAATGAAAGTAAGCCGAATGACAAATTTGCGATTATTGTGAATCATAGTACGTTTCTACGCGAAGAAGAGTATATGATGTATTGAATAACTAATATCAGAATAAGCGAAAATGCGGCACTAGCCGTCGCTTTCAAAATAGTATGGCTAAATAACTGAAATCCACCAACCTCAATGAAAAAGATCAGAATATGGTGGACTAGCAATAAAGGAAATGCGTAAGTCATAAACCACTGCAATCCTTGCGACCGAGGTGATGGAATACTACCCATGTCGTACCCGCCCCGAGGGGTCAGAAAGTCAATCCAAAACTTGCGGATATACATGATGAACACACAAGCCGCAGCATGAATTCCAAAGGTATTATAGAAAATATCTACCAGCAAGCCAGTAGCAAAGCCTAACAACATAGCTGTTATAGCGCTCAGCTCGATAGGTAGTAAAAGAAGAAACGCTAAATAGACGTAACTGAAGGCTATGTCAAACAAAACAAGTTTTCTTACTATCAGCACCTGTATGATGAAGAAAACGATAAAGTTAAGAGCTTGTGGTAATAGATGCCGACTGTTCATTCCCCCACAATTGTTTGATGCAACAACGAATCTTTCTCTTGCTTTAGCTTATTTTTCACCACATATACGTATGATAATTGGTAAAAATCATTCGACAAGTCTACATCTATACTATAAAAAGCAGCATCTTCCTCGGGGCGTACTTCCCTCACAGTTCCGATTAGAACCTCGGGCGGATAGATACCACTGTAGCCTGAAGTGACCACCGTATCTCCGGTAATAATATTAATATGAATGGGAATATATCGTAAACTAGCTTGTGTAGGGTCAGTTCCATCCCATTCTATTGAGCCCAGAGTGTTAGAACGTTTGACTAAAGCCGATACATTCATATTGGTATGCAAAATAGAAGTAATCAATGCGTAATGCTCCGATACATCTTTCACCTTGCCTACTACCCCATTTGGGCTAATTACTCCCATGTTAGGTTCAATACCATCGGCCCGCCCTTTGTTGATAGTTACGTGATTTTTAAAATTCTTAACGGTATTATCTACGACTTTGGACGGGATGAATGCGTACTGTTGAAAGCGTAAGCTATCGGTACGACTGCGTGGATTAGGAAGTATAAATAAGGAATCTTGTGATAGAGCTTGTAGTGCTAATGAATCTTCTAATATTGGACTAAATATATCCTGAAGCGATTCACTGGACTGACCGGAGAGAACTGCTCGGAGTTGAGCGTTTTCCTGGGCGAGTTGATTATTTGCTTCCTGAAGGTTAAGGTATTCTGAGGCAGTATTAGAAAAATCCATCGCCGAAGCCACCATCTTATTAGATGAATTGACGACTACCGCCTGATGGTAGGCGTTATTGTTGACAATAAAAAACCCGCTTAGTCCCTCTAGAACTACGAATAATAATGTGGTTCGATATTTTAGTACAAACGAGAGAAGGTTATACATCTTATGTCATCAACACCGACTTAAATAAGTCAAACTTTTTCAATGCTACTCCAGTTCCTCGTACCACGGCTCTTAGCGGATCGTCGGCTACGTGTACCGGTAATTTGGTCTTCAGAGCTAATCGCTTATCCAACCCACGAAGCAACGCTCCTCCGCCGGTCAGGTGAATTCCGTTATCGTAAATGTCTGCTGAAAGTTCAGGTGGCGAAATCTCTAGGGCTTTTAATACTGCTTCTTCTATTTTAGAAATAGATTTATCTAATGCGTAGGCAATCTCCGAGTAGGATACTTTGATAACCTTCGGAATACCTGTCATCAGATCGCGCCCGCGAATTTCGTAATCATCTGGCTCTTCATCTAGCTCAGTTAATGCCGAACCTACTTCCAGTTTTACCTTTTCGGCCGAGCGTTCGCCAATCAACAAATTATGCTGTCGGCGCATATAGTCTAAAATATCTTTGTTAAAAGTATCACCGGCTACTCGGATTGACTGGTCGCACACAATACCTGAAAGTGCGATTACCGCAATCTCAGTCGTTCCGCCTCCAATATCAACTACCATAGAACCTACTGGCTGATCAATATCAATTCCGATTCCGATGGCTGCGGCAATAGGTTCATGCACCATGTATACTTCCTTGGCTCCCGCGTGTTCGGCCGAGTCCCGCACCGCCCGTTTTTCCACCTCAGTAATCCCCGAAGGAATACAGATAATCATGCGGTGAGATGAAGGAAGATAGCGATTACCGGTATCAATCATCTTGATCATACCCCTAATCATATGTTCAGCCGCGTGGAAATCGGCAATCACCCCATCTTTAAGTGGGCGAATGGTTTTTATATTTTCGTGTGTCTTCTCGTGCATCTGCATCGCTTGCCGACCAATGGCTAACACCTTGTTAGTGGTGCGGTCAATCGCGATGATGGATGGCTCGTCTACAACAATTTTTTCCTTATTTATTATCAGCGTATTAGCCGTTCCCAAATCAATGGCTATATCGCTGGAAAAGAAGTCGAACAATCCCATAAGTTAATTACTAATGTGGTTTGAGTGGTATTTTTATTCTTTTTAAGTTATACAAATTTCGTGTAAGACTTACCCAATTCAAATCGTTATTTCATTAGCCTATGCAATAGGTAAGGAAATTAGGGTTTCTTTACGAAACTGTCTAGCTTGTTATCACCGCTCTAATGTTTTGCGTAATTCCGCGCAAAATTAGATCGAAAATTTAACTATTAATAGGATAGCCGCTCGATTTCTTTTCCTATTCTGTTCGTTTTCTGATTCACTAAGATCTTACAAAGCAGTATGAGCAGAGAAAAGTTGGCTTTCCAAGTTGGAACTTACTTCTGACCAGCGAAAGTAGATGAAATTACCTACCGATTGGCAATACCTAGGTCTTTTGCTTTCTCAGCACTGTTCATGACACTGAGGCTATCTACTACCGCCGAATAAATTTGCTCCATCACTTCCATCTGATCCAGATAATATTCGTAGCTACGAAAGTAGACCGAATCAGTCACTTTGTGATCTTCGAAGATAGCGTACTCATAATTGCGGTAAATAATTTCTATGGAGTCGGCGTTTCTTGAACCGGTATAACTCATTTTAGCTTCAGCCAAATGCAAATCAATAAGGATAGAGGTCATTATTGATTTATCTAATAAGTCAGTCGGACGTTCGATAGGCTGTTCAGAACTTTTGCAAGCTCCTAACAACAAACACAAAGACAGAAAAATGTATTGATAACGCATTATTAAAGATCAACAGATCATCAGTACCATTATTACCGAAACGAGCAATTAAAAGTTCTCATTGTACTGATATGATTTTTCTAGCTATCACTAATAACTCATCACTTATGCAACTATTCTTATCCAAAGGCGCCAATTGGTTAGCTTTTGGTTTATAGCTATTTAAGCCCTACGTTAAAATATTGACAAAAGCTTTACATGTGCGCTAAGATTTACAGATATTGCTAGTCGCAACAAAATTGCGCACATGTAATTCTAAAATTATTTGCTAGAATGCCCAACCTTTCAACCGTAATATGAAGCAACCAACTTCTCTTATAGCAATACTTGTCTTTGCTCTGTCAGCATGTAGTACCGAGAATACGGCTGAAAAATCAGAAAGCACCGATGAAGTCGCTACTACCGATGAATGGATTTATTTGTTTGATGGTAGCAGCACCGATGGCTGGCGAGCTTACAACGGCGACTCATTACCCCCCGGCTGGATTATTAAAAATGAAGAACTGACTTTTGATACCAAGCTAGGGTTAGAGCAAGATTACGAAGGTGGAAAAGATATTATTTACGGGGCCGAAGAGTTTGATAACTTTGAACTTTATCTGGAGTGGAAACTACCTGAGGGCGGCAATAGTGGTATTTTCTATCATTTGAAAGAAGGCTACGACAGTCCGCCACAAGTAGCTCCTGAGTACCAACTTATTGATGACGAAAATTACGCCAAGATACACAATCTTACCGAATACAATTTGAGCTTGGGCTATACCGAAAAACCTGAAGAGCTGAAACCTTTGCAGCGAACCGGATCAGACTACGCCATGCATCCGGCCGACACTATCGATAAGATACTGAACCCCACCGGCGAATGGAATTCTTCAACCATCATATTCACGCCTGAAAAGGTAGAACATTGGCTCAATGGTAAAAAACTGCTATCGTTTGTTCCGTGGGATGAAGCTTGGGAAGAGAAGAAGAATTCGGACAAATGGAAAAACAGCCCGACCTACGGAAAATTTGAAACTGGATATATTGGCTTGCAAGACCATGCTAGCCCTATCTGGTTCCGAAATATTAAGATCAGAAAACTTTGACGAACGCCTAACGAAATGAATAAAAGAGAATTTCTTAAAAACGCAGCTACGCTATCATCTGTAGCTCTATTGCCTTCGGGAGCTTGGTCTCTTTCTCAAGAAAAGCGCCTACGTACGGCTCATATCGGAGTAGGTAATATGGGGGGCGAAGATTTGAAAGCAATATCTTCTCATAAATCAGTCGATGTTGTTGCGCTATGTGATGTAGATGCTAATAATTTAGCTGCTGCTCAAAAACTACACCCAACGGCTAAAACCTACGCTGATTACCGAGTGCTTCTCAAAGAAATGGGTGAAAAGATAGATGCCGTTATTGTGTCAACCCCCGATCATACGCATGCCCCTGCTTCTATGATGGCAATGCAAATGGATAAGCCCGTCTACTGTCAGAAGCCTTTAACCCACCACGTGAGCGAAGCTCGAGCCATGAACAAACTGGCCACAGAGAAGAATCTAGTGACCCAGATGGGAATTCAGGTCCATTCGTTTTACGATTATAAACTGGCAACCCTGATGATTCAGTCGGGTATTGTGGGAAAAGTACATACGGTGCGGGCTTGGTCTCCCAAAAATTGGGGCTACGATGGGCCAATGCCGAAAGGAAAAGATCCGGTACCTGAAGACTTGAACTGGAATCTCTGGTTAGGAACCTCGGCGAAAAGGCCCTACAAAAAAGAAGTGTACCATCCGGGAAACTGGCGTAAGCTAGTGGATTACGGTTGCGGCACACTCGGCGATATGGGAGTGCACATTTTCGATACGCCCTATAATGCTTTAGCACTGGATGTACCCATGACCGTTACTACTAATTGCAGAAAACCCAACGGGTTTGGCTACCCCGAAAAAAACATGGTAACCTATGAGTTTCCGGGTACCGAGTATACGGCCGATACTTTGAAGTGGGTTTGGTACGATGGTGCCGGTGCTGACCAGCAACGAGAAGACTTGATGCTACCCGGTGGCGAAGCCCTGCACAATCAGGGAGCAATGTTCATTGGAGAAGAGGGAAGGTTGTATCTGCCTCATTTTCAGATGCTTCCTCGGCTAATTGTGGATGGAAAGTATCAAGAGATTGACGTCGCTCAGTACAATGTAGGCGAACCAGTGCGTGATTACGAAAGTGAAGGAAAAAAGCATTATCACCAATTTGTAGATGCTTGCTTGGGTAAGGCCGAAACCAGCGCACCGTTCTCTTACGCCTCTCGATTAACCGAAACTATTTTGCTAGGAGTTATTGCCGGACGTTTCCCCGATCAGACCCTGCATTGGAATGCGAAATCAGCCAAATTTGCCGAGGAGGAAGCCAACCAGTACCTTGATAGTGCGTACCGGGAATTTTAGAAAAAAAGACAGTGAAAGGTGAAAATTACGGACTAATAGTAAAATCAATAAATTAGTATTTTAGCCACATGCTCCGGACTTGATCCGGGGTTTAGCTTAACTGTTTGCGACTAGAGTACATTTAATGCTTGTTCTTTAATCTTTTCTAGTTCTTCCTTCATAGCCACTACGTGATGTTGAATTATTGCATCATTGGCTTTAGCCCCAATGGTGTTGATCTCTCGGCCAATTTCTTGACTGACGAAGCCTAACTTTTTTCCGGATGCCTGGGGTTCGGCCAATACTTCCGAAAAGAAAGTGAGATGATTAGAAAGGCGAACAATTTCTTCGTTAATATCCAGCTTTTCCAAGTAATAAATCATCTCTTGTTCCAGGCGATTTTTGTCTACATTTTCCTGAGAGATTTCCTGAAACTGGGATTGAATGCGCTCTCGAAAGTGATTGTTACGACGAGGCACTTCGCTTTTTATGAGTTCTAGTGTAGCCGCAATTTGGTGCGCCCTTTCTTTAATATCTATTTCTAGCGCATCTCCTTCCTGTTGTCGAAAAGAGATGCATCGCTTCAATGTTTGCTGAATACAAGACTGCACCAATGTCCACAGTTCAGTATCTACTTCATCAGAACTAGTGTTTTGGACAACATCGGGTAATTGAGCCGCTAAGCGAAAGAGATCACCGGCAGGCTCACCTAGCTCATTAGCAATTTTTTGATACGTTCGAAAGTACGATTTTAGTAGATCTTCGTTAATCTGGTGCCCGCTTACCCCGGTTTTCTTCTCTATCATTTCTACCACCAAATTTACTTTACCCCGCTTCAATTTGTCTGATATTATGGTGCGCACGTCTAGTTCATACCCACTTAATGCTCGAGGCAGTTTAATACTAACATCCAGATATTTTGAGTTTAGTGTTTTTACTTCGGCAGTAATATCAGCTACATCATTGGAAACTTTTGATTTTCCGTAGCCGGTCATGGACAAAATCATACGATGGTATTAACGAGATAAAGAGTGCAAGATGAGTAGTTATTTATTGATACACAAAGTGGGAAACTATTGAGTGAACGTTCGGTATAATTGCTGCACCTCTCGCTTCGCCTCTTCTAAGTCATCGTTCAAAACAGTAAGATCAAATAGCTTTTCAAACTTAAGTTCGTATTCTGCCTTATCCAGGCGGTGTTGTATACTTTGAACCGAATCGGTATTGCGAGCAGATAGCCTTTCTTGCAACGTATTTAACGAGGGAGGACGAACAAATATCGCTAATGCTTGGTCGCCGAAGTAGTTTTTCAGATTAACCCCGCCTTTTACATCAACGTCAAAGATAACGTTCTTCTGATCGCTCCATATTCTGTCTATCTCCGATTTGAGGGTTCCGTAGTAGCAGTCAGGATATACCTCTTGATATTCGATAAACGCGTCTTTCTGCAGTTCTTGGCGAAACTCATCGGGTGAAAAAAAGTAGTAATCTCGTTCATGAATTTCGCTATCCCGTTGAGTTCGAGTAGTGGCAGAAATTGAGAATGAGAGATTAGAATTAGTCGTAAGGAGGTAACGAACCAACGTAGTTTTCCCCGAACCAGAAGGTGCCGAGAAAATGATAGCCTTGCCCTGAAAAGGCGACATCTATTATATGTTTTGATGAGTCACATGCTCACGAATATTGCTAAGCAACCCATCTGGGG
>NZ_JBARYM010000505.1:0-2939 GCF_049647865.1 Tunicatimonas sp.
GACCCATCGATAACCCCTCCGCCTAATTCTAAAAAGCGCTGTTTGATATTGTGAATTTGAGCAGTAGCTCGGGTACAGAACAGCATACTACTAAATATAGCTACTACCAAGATAAAAATCGCTTTCATAGTCGTTTGGCTCGGGTGATCACATCCGCATTAATATCAAACCGTAGGTGACGCCCTCCGTTGCGTTCGTACAGCTGTACCTCCAGTTGCTTATCATCCCCGTAGCTGACCATAGGCATGGCAAATACTACTGTGACCGAACTTTGGTGTGGGATGACCCGGCGTGATACCGGATGCTGTTGCACGTTATCCAGCTCCAATTCCTGGTAGGCCATCCGCTTGGTGATATCCTGATCTTTAATGAAGAATTTAAAGAAATCAATTTCATAATCTATATCACTGCGGTTCTCCAGCTCAATTTGAAGAAACAGGTTTTTTTTATGAACATGAACGCCCGTTAGCAAAAAGGACATCCGCATATTAATGGTTCCTACATCCCGAATATGGCGACGTTTGCTGAGTACCTTCTTAGCCATATCAGCCGTGTTTTCCCGATTGTGCATCTCGTCGCTAAACGAGATGCTTTCCCACGAGGTTTTTGCTAATCCCCCCATCTGCTGGTTGGATTGAACCATGGCGGCCATATTGATATTAAGCTGCGTGGGGTTTTCTACGTAGTTAACCATAAAGGGGTAGTACTTTCCTTCTTCGGTAATGACCACCAGGGTGGTTTGCTCAAAGCCAAACTCGTTGGCCTTTACTTTTATCACATTTTCAGTGGGCTTTACTCGGTTGACAATAACCCCCCCCGATCCAAGGTCAACGTAAATTATGCGAGAGGGAAAAATTAAGTGGGTAGTTTTATGATAGCTAGCCTCCAGCTGATAGCTTTTTCGCACGGCTTGATCACTGATTGGGATGACTAGCGATTGATGACCTTCAGACCTGTTAACGGCCCCTTGCTCAGGGGTGGGTCCTAGTAATAAAGGCCGTTCTCCTTCGGGTTGATGCAACGCCACATCCGGAATAGTAGGCGATGGGATTTTTTGAGCACATAGGTCAGTAGATGAGAAACCTATCCCCCCTAGCAAAAGTAACCAACCAATTCGGCATATAAATTTTAGCATAGCTATTGCGGTTTTTGCGTCTGATTACGCGATTTTAAAAAAACTTTATAATTCGCTGGAATCGTTGCTTGATCCTGAGTAATCTTCCGGGTGACCAGGGAGCGAGCCCCCTGTATTACCATATTCACCCCCCGTAGGGCTGTTTGGCCAACGACCATTTCGGCAGCCCCCTGTCCGGCACCGGGTACCATATAGGGGGTCGTCATTCCACCCCCCCCACCCTGAAGGGCGCTCGCTCCTGCCGAAGCCATTCGGGTTTTATCCTGAAGGCCCCGTACGTAGACACCAGGGTAGCCATCATTATCATGAACGCTCATATCTATCGGTATGATTCGACTACCCATACGGATCACCGAAATACTAATCCTTACTCGATCCCCTTGAATCTGACACGTTCCACTCAGCAGCGTGTGTTTCTTTACCCGCAGATCGCCAACATCAATATCTTGTAACAGACGCAATCGAACTTCCGAACCAGTACGTACCTTGATCTGATCGGCTTCCCCGTGGATAACAGCTTCAATGGCGTTAGGTACATACCCTGTTTCAATACGCTCAGGGACGCTGCGCTCCCCCCCCATGCCATAGAAAGCATTCATAGGGCGATGGTAGTCATCAACACTGGCTACGTATTGATCTAAATCAGCCACCGATACCTGTACGGCATTCGGATCAGCTACTGGCGCATGGCTCGTAACTACCGGTTGTGAATGTTGTAGCGCATCAAGCTGATTTGTGGCCTGATTGGTGAGCGCGTCCGCGCGGGCTAATGCTGCATTGCGTTGGTCCACCCGAGCCTGCTCTTGGGGTGACAGGGCTACACTTTTTCCAAAGTTTTGAATGACCGCTTGATTTCGAGCCTGCTGATCTTGGAGGCTCTCTAGGAAATAGTCGTTTTTCCCTACTTGGGTATTCTGGAGTCCTAATCTACTTTTCGGACGAGAGACTTGTTTTTCTTCCTTGGACGGTTCAACCCAATCATCCTCAGCCTGATTTTTATATTTTTCAGACTCAAATCGCTTATCCATAACCTCGGGAAGGCTCATATCGATGGTTTGGGTAGTCATTGGACTGCCTCCTGAAGCGGGGGAGTATGAAATAAGTCCGGATGCTAATCCAAGTACGGCCAAAACTGACATAAAAGCGATACTTGACCAGTGAGTTTCCAAAACAGTCGCTAGTAATGTAGGGGATGTTGATGAAGTATTACTCATTAGGTATGTATTAAAACTGTCCTTTCTCTATTTTATGGGTTATGATATCCATCCACTCATCGTCCTTAATGCCTAATGGCTTAGCGTGCAGAACGTATTCCATCTGCTCTTCACTCAGGACGTTAAGATCACTGGCATGCTTGTGCTGCCATGCTTCGTAAAGCTCCCGCCATACCCGGAGTTCATCTTCTATTCCATAGATTGAGTATAACCGCTCTCCGGTAGCAGGATGGGGCGGGGGCGGATCATTAAAAATGTTTTGTGCCGAAGTCATTTGAGCTCGGTCATCTTCCGGGTCATTACGCCAAGCGTTAGCAGCGTCATTGGCGGATTGTTGATAATCAGTGGCACGACCTAAAATCGCATCATTATCAACCACTGTGCCCTCAAAGCTACCCCCGTCTTCAAACTCGGCCGCTGTAGCGGTCACCCGTCCGGGTAATGACACGTTTCTCAGGCCGGCGTATAGTTTAAGCGTATTAAGCTTATCTTGGTAGGCGAAAGCCCTGCTCATCGATAAGCGCTGAAGGGTGGTAATAAAGCTGCTGATTCGCGCTTCCGAAGCTTTTACTTTTTCGTGAATGCTACGA
>NZ_JBARYM010000506.1:0-3451 GCF_049647865.1 Tunicatimonas sp.
ATACGCAGGTTTATCTAATGCCTACTACCTGGGAGTTGTGCTAGTAGCACTGCCCCAGATTGTCTTCTTTGATTGTGGAGTATAAAATAGTGGCTACTTTGCGATAGACTTTGCAAACGGAGCATTATACTCTGTAGAAGAAAATGACGGTCGTCCGTTTGCGGGGCGGGGCAGAGCTGCGGTTCCATGGGGATAGTCCGTTCTATTCAGAGATTCCTGATTACGAAACTGAGGTGAATCGCCTACGAGTAATCGTTGTGGTTAGATATTTAAAAGGGATGAGAGTGGTTACTTTCTTCCCTTTTTTTGTATTACGATCTTTTGTAGTTTGACCGAAGAAAGAAGTAAAGATGCGTACTCAAAGCTTGATTTTTTTATATTGGTTGGGGTTTCTAATTTTGCTGGTCAGTTGCGAAGCTCAACCAACCGAAAAAAAGAAACCATTAGTTACAGCTCCTGCCAAGCCTACGGTAGAAGCGCACCCGCAGTTTGAGAAACTTACTTCCGAAAACACAGGAATTTACTTTATAAACGAAGTAGCGGAGGATCGCTTCCGCAACATTTTGCTCTATCAGTACTTCTACAACGGTGGGGGAGTAGCAGTGGGAGATATTGATAATGATGGTAAAACCGATCTCTTTTTTACCGGAAATACAGTGTCTAACAAGCTCTACCGTAACCAGGGCAACTTTCAGTTCGAAGACATGTCCATTGCAGCTAACATTTTGCCGTCGGGGAGTAATAGCTGGTGTACGGGAGTAGGAATGGCCGACGTGAACGCTGATGGATGGCTGGATATATACGTGAGCCGATCGGGTAACTTTAAGCCGGAGAACCGTGAGAATCTACTCTACATTAATCAACAAAACGGCACTTTTCGGGAGCAAGCTCAGGAATACGGTCTTAATGATCCAGGCTATTCCATTCAGGCAGCTTTCTTTGACTATGACCGCGATGGTGACCTAGATATGTTCATAGTCAACCACGGTATGGAAACCTACGATGGGCGGGTGCTGGCCCAATCTAATGAGCGTGACCCCTACGTCGGGGACAAGCTATACCGGAACGACGTCGGCAAATTTACCGATGTCAGCCAACCAGCCGGTATTATTGGAACGCAGCATAGCTACGGACTTGGCCTCACTGTAGGCGACGTGAACCAAGATGGTTGGGACGATATTTACGTAGCTAACGATTTCTACGAGCACGACTATCTCTACCTTAACAACCAAGACGGTACGTTTACCGAATCAATTCATCAGGCTACCCAGCAAATTTCTTTCTTCGGAATGGGCGTGGATATGGCAGATTTTAATAACGATCTCTGGCCCGATATTGCCGTGGTAGATATGGCTGCTCCCGATCAATACCGTCAAAAAGCAAATCTGGCGGGTATCAGCGATGCCAAGTTCTGGGACTTTGTGGACAAAGGTTACCACTTCCAGTACATGTATAATAGTTTGCAACTAAATACGCCACTGCCAACTGGGGTGGTTTCCCAGCAAACATCATTCAGCAACATCGCTCGCTTGGCCGGAGTAGATCAAACCGATTGGAGCTGGGCACCGTTGTTTGCCGATTTGGATAATGATGGCTGGCAGGATTTATTCATCACCAATGGCCTGCGTAAGGACGTGCTGAACAATGATTTTGTCGCGGGTATCAATCAGGAGTTAGAAGCGATGAATGCTCGCTTTGTGGATCTGAACGAACCGGCCGCCCAGTCGCTCTTGAACCAAATGCCCTCTCAGAAAATCGCTAATTATCTGTATCATAATCAGAGGGATTTAACATTTAAAAATGTTAGTGAATCGGGAGGGTTGGGAGAAGCTACTTTCTCTAACGGAGCCGCTTACGCTGACCTAAATAATGACGGCTACCTAGATTTGGTTGTTAATAATTTAGACGATTTTGCTACTATCTACCGTAACCGTCCCTCGGATAAGCGGAATTTTTATTTAAAAGTAAAGTTAGTAGGAAACTCCGGCAACCCATTTGGTATTGGTACGAAAGTCATTGTGTATCAAGCTAATACATCTCAAATGCGGCAGTTGCAGCCTACGCGGGGTTATCAATCGTCGGTAGAACCTATTCTCCATTTTGGACTAGGTAATGAGCTTATCGATAGTCTTAGAATTACTTGGCCGGATGGCTTGAGTCAAACGCTGAAAAATGTAGAGTCAAATCAAATGATTACGCCTACTTACCAAAATGCCAAACCAACTTCGGCTATTATCGATTCGGTAGGAATTCAGATTTTTGAAGAAATTACCGATCAAATCGATTTATCATTTCGTCACCAAGAATCGGAGTTTGACGATTTTGATCGTGAGTTTTTACTTCCTTATAAACTATCTGACTTTGGACCTGCTTTAACCGCTGCCGATGTAAACGGCGATGAACTCGATGATTTTTTTATCGGAGGAGCGCGTGGACAATCCGGGGAGTTATTTATTCAGTCCGCTTCCGGTGGGTTTGCTCGAGTCCGAAACCAACCCTGGCAGCAGCATGCCGCTAGTGAATCTACGGATGCAGTGTTTTTTGATATTGACGGCGATGGCGATATGGACTTGTACGTAGTTAGCGGAAGTAACGAGTACGTAGCGGATGACACGGACTTGCAGGATCACTTGTATCTCAATGACGGAAAAGGAAATTTTCAGTGGGCGAGTGAAGTATTACCCGATATGCACTCGTTTGGAACCTGCGCTACAGCAGCCGATTTTGATGGCGATGGCGATCAGGATTTATTCGTAGGCGGGTACATCATTCCGGGAAAATATCCATCACCCGGCCGAAGCTATCTATTAGAAAATCGCCAAGGAAAATTTGAAGACGTAACCGACATTTGGCTTCCAGAACTAAAGCAGCGCAAACTAATTACTGATGCTCAGTGGGTAGTTACTGAAGCTAATGAGTTACCGGCACTAGCCGTCGTAGGAACATGGATGTCGCCCACGGTATATACGAACACAGGTAGCCAGCTAAAATCAGGCAATTCCGATAGTTTAGCATCGGCAGGTTGGTGGTTTAGTCTATCTGCGGCTGATTGGAATCAGGATGGCACGGATGAACTAGTGATGGGCAACGTAGGTCTGAACTACCGCTACACAGCATCTACCCAATCGCCTTTTGAGTTGTACGCTGATGATTTTGATGCTAATGGTTCTACTGACCTGCTCTTTGGCTACTACCAAAATGGTAACTTATACACTATAGAAGAGCGCGACCGGATGTATCAGCAGCTTCCGACCGTGAAAAAGAAGTTTGCTGATTACGATTCCTACGCTGAGGCTACCTTAGCTCTGTTGGTAGGTAACGCTGAGTTGAAACAAGCTAGGCATTTTTCTGCGCAAACGTTCCGCTCATCGTGGGCCGCCATTAAGGATGGTCAAATTACTACACTAACCCCTTTGGTAAATGAGGCCCAATTTTCTGCAGTGCGCGACAT
>NZ_JBARYM010000507.1:0-3178 GCF_049647865.1 Tunicatimonas sp.
CGCACTGGTACAGTGCCGGTGTTTATGCTTAACATGCTTAGCAAAGACCTGGAGCACGCGCTGCGCAACCTGCGGAAAACAAAAGCACTGGGCATGCCTATCAAGTACGTGGAGCTGGGCAACGAACTATACTTCAACCTTCCGTTGCCGAATCAGAAGTATCCTACTCCGGAGATTTACGGGGATAGCTGTCAGCGCTGGATTGCGGCTATCAAAGCAGAGTTTCCGGCCGCGCAGTGTGCGGTGGTGGGCAGTTACCTGACCCGCCACGATCGACAGATCGACTGGACCCGGCGCGTGCTGCGGCACTGCGACAACGCCGACGCAGTCACGTTTCACCAGTACAGTCCTTCCGGACTGGATGGTCGGCGAGAAAGGAAGCGGATTACCGCGGGCACCGAGGGCACCGGTGATCGCAGCACCGCTACCCGCCAAGGTCCTGTTGCCCCGGAAGCGCGGCAGGTGTGGGAACGGAAGCAGCTACAGGACCCCGCCGCCCTGGCCAATCTGCTCACCACCACCCAACAAAGTGCGCAGACCTATCGAAAGATGAAGCTGCCGCCTGGGATGCCTATCTGGGCAACGGAGTTTAACATGCGCGACGACCGCTCGGTGGTATTGCACAGTTGGAGCCATGCCCTTGTGCTTACGATGTACTACCTGGAGTTTCTAAACAGTCCGGTGACGCTTACCAGCGTTCATAATTTGGTCGGGCAACTCTTCGGGCAGATTCACACTGACACCGCTAATTTTTCGCACCTCGCGGGGCAGAAGGTAGCCTCGGTACCCAATACGCTAACCGCCGGGGGCATCGCCACGAGTTTGTTGGCCAGGGTGACCAAGGATGCAACCCAAGCCGCTCCGCTGGTCATGGAAGGAGTGCCTCTCTTGCGGGATGACCGGGGGGCCACCGTAGCCTCCGTACAGGGATGGACCTTTGAGGACGGCGACCACCGCAAAACGCTACTGCTCGTGAACTTTGGCTACGAAGTGCAGCACGCGGCGTGGCCCGCCGGGCTACCCCAGGGGGCGGTTACCTCCTTCTGGGCCGATTTGTCGCACCCCATCAACGGCTGGGAAAGCGTGACAAGCAAACAGCAAGAAGTGAGCAACCGAACCGTCGAGTTGCCTCCCCATTCTATTTCCATTGTTCAAGCTGATAATTACCGTCGACTTTCTTGCAGAAGCTATTAGGATCTAACCGTATAATCTTCTACCGACTAATCCTCCAAAAATTATTCTAAAAGAAGACTTAACTAAACCTCCCAGCCATCGCGGTAATCTCGGCCTACAAACTGGTTAGCATCTTTTAGATTGGTGATTTTCATATTTTCGCCATCCCATAGTAGTTTTTTGCGACCGTAGTATTCTACTTTTCTACCTTCACCTTTGCGAAGCATGTAGCTGCGAATGGCCAAGTTACCCATCAGCACCGTTTCGGTCATAGGGCCTGCGTAGTCGAAGGAAGAAGTGAGCCCTTGGTGTTCGGGGCTATCAAATCCGGCTTTACAGGCATCTACCCACTTTCGTTGGTGACCGTACTCTGGTTCTTCGTTATCTTCGGTTTCGGGACCAAACTCGGTAGTGCCATCGTTGAGGTACAGCTTAGGCATGAGGGGAGAGCTATCGTTAATGTTGGTTGAAATCAATCCTTTTTCACCCATAATCAATACTCCGTTGGCACTATTGGCCCCACCAATGTCATGATCCGCCGGAATAATTTCTGGATGGGAAGGGCGGATGCCACCGTCGCTCCAAGTCATTTCAATCGGAGATTTACTTTTTTCGGTTTCATCAAAATGAAGGGTGATAAAGGAAGAGGGGGGGCAGCCCTTCGGGTGATAGTCGGGCGTCCACATCTGACTAAATACCGAGCTCACACTACACTCTGCATCCGTTGGGTATTTTAAGCCCAATGTTCGGAAGGGAATATCGATCAGATGGCAGCCTACGTCGCCCAGTGCCCCGGTGCCGTAGTCCCACCAGCCCCGCCAATTGAATGGATGTAAATTAGGCGTGAACGGACGCTCTTCTGCGGGGCCTAACCACAGGTTCCAGTGCAAATCATCGGGTTTTGCGCTGGCATCCGGTTCGGGCATTTCACCGCCCTGGGGCCACACCGGACGGTTCGTCCATACTTGTACTTTAGAAATTTCACCCAGCTTGCCGGAATCTACCCACTTTTGCACCATGCCCAGCAGTGGGTTAGAACCACCCTGGTTGCCCATTTGACTTACGATTTTCTTTTCTCGGGCCATCTCGGTTAGCATCCGCGCTTCGCGAATGTTATGGGTCATCGGTTTTTGCACGTACACATGAATGCCTCGTTCCATGGCGTAAGCCGCCGCGGGGCCGTGTACGTGGTCGGGAGTAGAAATAGTGACCGCATCAATATCCGATTCAGCGTCTAGCATCTCCCGGTAGTCGGCATAAAGCTTAGCTTTGGGAAATCGCTCTACCGATGCTTTGGCTGATCCGGCAAAATCTACGTCGCACAAAGCGACTACTCTTTCTTGGCCTTTCACCGAGGCGTGATTGATATCGCTAGCTCCTTTTCCTCCGGCACCAATCGCCGCGAGGTTAAGTTGATCGCTGGGAGCGATGTAGCCCACACCCCCCAGTACATTCCGGGGGACTAGAAAGAAAGAAGAAGCTACAGCACTTTGTTTAATAAATGATCGGCGGGAGGCATTGGCCGAACGTTCTTTGTCATGATTCATATTAAGTAGGTTTTAAAGTTGTTGTGAGTATTTAGTGAGCAGATAGGTAGCATTATTTTTGACTATCTATTAGCTACTATCAAAAATAACTGCTTTTTGGTGAAAAGCTAGTGGGCTCGATAATTCTTTACTTTGGGGGTGGAGAGTTATCTTGTCAGCACTAGCTTTTCCCATACTAAGTAGAAGGCAAACAAAGCCGTCTACCCATTAGCAAATTTCGTGGCTCATAGTGTAACTGCACCGCGAGGATAGTGTTACGCCCGCCCTCCCGATGGAAATATAGGGCAAATGCCCTATTGCTAGAAAAACAACGCGCGGGTACCTTGCCGTAGACGATGCGTTCTATTTCACCTTCTCGATTTGCTTACAGCGGGTGGGGTTGGCCAAGGGATGCCTTACGGAAGTTAACGATACCCAAATTAAGCGCTAGACGATCTACCCTCCAATCAGATATTAAC
>NZ_JBARYM010000508.1:0-5335 GCF_049647865.1 Tunicatimonas sp.
TACATTTATTCGTGGAAAGTGTAAGTGCTCCGTTCATATGTAATGTAAGAAAAAACACAAAAGATCAATGGAACAAAAGCTACTGAAGACTGGAGCCGATAGCTTAAAGAAAGCTGCTCTTAACGAAGATGCGAAAGAGTTTATTCTTAAAAACGACACCATATTTAAAGTGCTGAAAAAGGCTGCTAACAGATACATTGGTGGGGAAAGTACAAATGAGGCTTTAAAAACGGTCCGTGAATGGAATAACAAGGGGTTTGATGTAACAACGGATTTTATGGGTGAAAGCATACGGAACGAGAAGGATGCGAATAAAGCTACCGCTGAATTCGTGCAATTTGCCAAGGCGATTAAGAGGGAAAATTTGAATTCTTCGATTTCATTAGACCTATCTCATATTGGTCTTCTTGTGTCAAATGATCTGGCAACGGAAAACCTTAGAATCATCTGTAACGAAGCCCAGAAAATGAACCAAGAGGTAATCATTAGTATGGAGGGAACTGACCGAACGGATAGAATTCTTGACATTTACGTAGAAACTTTAAAATCTTATAAAAACCTGGGTATTACGATGCAGGCTTATCTACACCGAACCAAAGATGATTTTAAAGAGGTCGCTAAACTATCAGGTAGCATCAGAATGGTTAAGGGAGCTTACGAAACCCCAGATGGATTATCCATTAAGAGAGGGTCAGAACTCGACCAGATTTATCTTGATTACGTAGAGCAGCTTTTATCCCAAAACCACCGATGTTCAATTGCATCCCATCACGAAAAAATTCACCAAGAGTCTATTAAGCTAATCAAAAAGTTGAAGCCTACTAACTATGTTCTCGAGCGGCTTCTAGGAATAAGAAACGAAGAACTAATTGAATACAAAGGAAAAGGCTTGAACTGCCGAATCTACATAGTCTATGGTAAGGAATGGTATCTCTATTTATGTAATCGTTGGGCGGAATATCCTCTAAGCATGTTTCAAGGTATTGCAGATATTGTAGAAGAAAAATAATAAATAGAAGTAATAGCTATTTGTAGGCTAGTTAGAAGTCAGTTTATCCAACTACTGTAGTCTGTCGGCTAAACGCTAAAAAAATGAATGATCTGTTAAAAGAATTTGAAGAGAAGAAACCGGAGGTGGTTTTTGAGTGGAATGATCCGGAAACTGAGGCGGAAGGCTGGGTAGTGATTAACTCCTTGCGAGGCGGGGCGGCCGGAGGAGGTACGCGCATGCGAAAAGGGCTAGACCGGCACGAGGTAGAGTCACTGGCGAAGACGATGGAAGTTAAGTTCACCGTGTCGGGGCCAGCCATTGGTGGGGCCAAGTCAGGAATTAACTTTGATCCGAACGACCCGCGTAAACGGGGAGTGCTGGAACGCTGGTATAAAGCGGTGACCCCATTGCTGAAAAACTACTACGGCACCGGAGGCGACCTGAACGTAGATGAGATTCACGACGTAATTCCAATTACGGAAAGCTACGGACTGTGGCATCCGCAGGAAGGCATTGTAACTGGGCATTATCAGTCATCCGATCCTCAGAAAATCAAGCAATTAGGTCAACTCCGGCAAGGGGTCATCAAAAAGCTGGAAGATCCTCACTACACTCCCTCTATCGAGCGGAAGTATACGGTAGCCGATATGGTGACCGGTTACGGCGTAGCTCAGTCGGTGCTGCACTATTATGATCTGTGGGATGGTAGTGCCGAAGGTAAACGAGCCATTATTCAGGGCTGGGGTAACGTAGGCGGAGCGGCTGGATACTACTTGGCTAAGAACGGGGTAAAGATCGTTGGAATTATTGACCGAGCGGGTGGACTCATTAACCCCGATGGCTTTACTTACGAAGAAGTGAAGCAGCTTTTTCTAAACCGAGCGCAGAACATGCTAACGGCTGACAACTTGCTTTCGTTTGAGGAAATGAACGAGCGGGTTTGGAGTACCGGAGCGGAAATTTTCATACCGGCCGCCGCTTCTCGTCTGGTAATGCAGGAGCAGGTGGAGATGATGATTCAACATGACCTGGAAGTGATTGGTAGCGGGGCAAATGTGCCGTTTCAGGACCCGCAAATTTTCTTCGGCCCCATTGCAGCCTATACCGATGAGCGAGTTTCGCTGATCCCCGATTTTATTGCCAACTGCGGCATGGCTCGGGTATTTGCCTACCTGATGGAAACCAAGAGCGAACTTACCGATGAAGCTATTCTACAGGATGTATCGGATACCATTCGTCGCGCGTTGGAGAAAGTATACGCGAAGAACGCTAGTGCTAAAAACCTAGCGAAAACTGCCTTTGAAATTGCCTTGCAAGAGCTGCTGGGAAAAGAGAAACCGCTAGAATCACCCCTTAGCCAGCTTACTTCCGTAGGAGCTAGTGTGGGAGCTTATTAAGCTAAAAGATAGTGAACCTTACCGGATGAGGTACGAATTCCGGTATCTCCCGCATTTTAAGTAGGAGATGCCGGAACAAGTCCGGCAAATAATAAAAATGAAACATTGAACACCTGGCTTGACATACCGCGCAATAGTGACTTTAGCGTTCACAATTTACCCTATGGCATTTTTTCCACTTCCTCGCGTCGTCCTAGAGTAGGAGTGGCTATTGGAGATCAGATTATTGACTTGGCTGCATTAGCCATACGCAGGTACTTTCAAAACCTATCTATTGAACCGGAAGTGCTGGAGCAGTCTTCATTAAATGCTTTTATCCGGTTAGGAAAACCAACCTGGCAGGCAGTACGAAAACGACTTACCAGCTGGCTTACTCAAACTGATTCACCACTTTACCATTTACGGAAAGAGTGCTTCGTAGCTCAATCCGAGGCGAAGATGCATTTGCCGCTGGAGATTGGCGATTACACTGATTTCTACGCCAGTGAAGCCCACGCAACTAACGTAGGTACTATGTTTCGGGGCAAAGAAAATGCGCTAATGCCCAATTGGAAGCATATGCCGATTGCTTACCACGGCCGCGCATCGTCTATTGTGGTTTCCGGCACCAATATACATCGTCCAAAGGGGCAGATTATACTCAAAAGTGCCGATCAGCCAGTATTTAGCCCAACTCAAGCACTAGATTTTGAGCTGGAAATGGCCGCAGTTATTGGAAAAGAAAACAAACTAGGAACCTCGGTTCGCCCCGAGAAAGCGGAGGATTATATCTTTGGATTTGTCTTGTTTAACGACTGGTCGGCCCGGGATATTCAACGTTGGGAATATGTGCCCTTGGGACCTTTTCTTGGGAAAAACTTTGCCTCGTCTATTTCGCCTTGGGTAGTGCCGTTAGAGGCGTTACAACCATTCCGAGTAGATGGCCCAGAGCAGCAACCAAAACCGCTGCCGTATCTACAAACTTCCGATAGGCAGAATTTTGACATTAACCTAGAGGTAGCTATTCAGCCCGAAGGAGAAAACGATGTGGTTGTTAGTCAAACCAACTTTAAGAACATGTACTGGAACATAGGGCAGATGCTGGCTCACCATACGGTCAACGGTTGTAATATGCGGATAGGCGACTTGTTAGCTTCCGGTACCATTAGTGGCGAAGAAAGTGATAGCTACGGCAGCTTGCTCGAGTTGAGTTGGAACGGTGAGCGACCACTGAAAATAAATTCAAATCAACCGCGCACTTATCTGGAAGACGGAGATACAGTCACCCTGCGAGGCTACGCCGAACAGGAAGGTATTCGGGTGGGTTTCGGAGAAGTACGCACTAAAATTTTACCAAGCCTATGAAAGTCATTCGCCCGAGTGAAGTAAGCACCCAGGATTTTTACCAATACATGATTGGCGCCGTGGTGCCCCGGCCCATTGCCTTTGTTAGCTCCATAAGTTCCGAAAGTAAAGTAAACCTGAGTCCGTACAGCTTCTTTAATGCAGTTAGTTCTAAGCCACCCGTACTCATTTTTTCCCCGGTAAATAGTGTGCGCGACGGAAGCACTAAGAATACACTGGATAATGTGCGGGAACACCCTGAGGTAACCATTAACATTGTAAACTATGCGTTGGTAGAGCAAATGTCGCTCACCAGTACCGCTTACGAAAAAGGTATTAACGAGTTTGCCAAAGCTGGCCTCACTGAAGTGCCTTCGGAAACTGTAAAGCCGCCCCGGGTCGCCGAATCGCCAGTGGCGTTTGAGTGCCAAGTGAAGCAGGTGATGCCACTAGGCGAAGGCGGCGGTGCCGGGAACCTAGTGATCTGCGAAGTACTGCTGGTTCACGTTAACGAAGAAATTCTGGGGGAAGACGGTGCTATTAATCCATTCCAGCTAGATGCCGTGGGAAGAATGGGCGGTAGTGCCTACTGCCGTGCGAGTGGCGATGCTCTCTTTGAAACACTTCGTCCAGTGCGGGAAAAAGGGATCGGAGTAGATCAACTTCCTGAAGATATCCGAACCAGTACGGTGCTTTCGGGAAGTGACTTAGCCCAGTTAGCTAATGTATCGGAAATTCCGAACCAGGATTTAGTGCAGCACTACCGCCACGAAAGCACCATTCAGGCTGCTTTGGTACGGTACGAACAGGATGCAGTACAGTCGCCCGAAATTATGCACTGGGCGGCAAAGAATTATCTGTCCCGAGGCGAGGTAGAGAAAGCCTGGGCAGCTCTACTCAGTTTGCAATAAACAATATGCAGTGTACAATTGGAAAGTAATAAATAGTGAGTAAACCGGATTCGGGAGCGGTTCCCCCGCCGGGATCGAAGACAGGAGTTGAAAGTTGGCAACAATCATAATCTAAACAACTAGCAATCAACAATTTAACCATTGAGTAATCGAGCCATTGAACAATAGAATAGTTAAACATTACACCCATGATGCAACAAGAATATGACAAATACACCAATGAGGATTTTAAAGTCTGGAAACAACTGTACGAACGACAGATTGTAAATTTACCCAATGCAGCTTCGCAAGCTTATTTAGATGGGTTGCAGCAAATCAATTTTACGGCAGATAAGATTCCCAACTTTGAGGAAACTAATGACGAACTGAAAAAGCTAACCGGCTGGAGTATCCATGTGGTGCCCGGGCTGATAGACGATGATAAGTTTTTTCAATTGCTCTCTAACCGAAAGTTTCCTTCTTCCACCTGGTTACGGAAATTGAGCCAACTGGATTACCTGGAAGAACCCGATATGTTTCACGATGTATTCGGCCACGTACCTGTGCTGACCAATCAGCCATTTGTAGATTATTTGCAGGAGCTTAGCAAAATCGCGCTGCGCTACATCGAGAACCCCTGGGCGATTCACTTAATTTCGCGCATCTACTGGTTTACAGTAGAGTTCGGATTGATTAAAGAAAACGGAAATATCCGTATTTACGGAGCAGGCATA
>NZ_JBARYM010000509.1:0-8117 GCF_049647865.1 Tunicatimonas sp.
GTCTTCGGTTGCGGTTAACCCAGGCTGAAGTGCAGCGAATCGGCGAGGGAAAACCAGTGCAAGAGATGATGAACATTGGAGGAGAAAATCCAGCGTTCTCCTACAGTTTATCAATTCATACCGATCAGCAGCCCGTAGTGGTAGCTTATCAGAATCACGAGATTAGGGTGAAAGTTTCGGAGCAGGTCGCTCGACGCTGGGCCACTTCCAATCAGGTTAGTATTGAGGAGCGTATCTTATCAGAGGATAAGCCCTTGTTGCACATTTTGATTGAGAAAGATTTTAGGTGCCTACACCGAAATGTTCAAGACGAACCTGACCAATTCCCTAACCCTAACTCCGCTGAAGCAAGCTGAAGGGTAAGCCGTATGCGGTTTGATTTTCACATGAAAGGTTACTCAAAGTATGAATGTTTATTTGAGTTTCTACCCGCTTTAGCTAATCTTTATGAATAGATATAGTACCGATATTTCAGCTCTTATTCTGTGTGGCGGACTAAGCTCCCGGATGGGTGCTGATAAAGGACTTAAAGAAAATAATGGAAAACCTTGGGCGCAATTGCTCAATGATTGTTTAATTAATCTTAGTATACCTACTTTTCTCTCCGTTCGCCCTGAGCAGCAGGAATT
Organism: Tunicatimonas sp.; assembly: GCF_049647865.1. Classification (NCBI taxonomy): domain Bacteria; kingdom Pseudomonadati; phylum Bacteroidota; class Cytophagia; order Cytophagales; family Catalimonadaceae; genus Tunicatimonas; species Tunicatimonas sp. Next base: position 630 of record NZ_JBARYM010000509.1, read on the forward strand.
TTACAGCCAACGTATGCCTAATATTCCGCTAATTATTGATAAGAATTTACAACAAATTAACGGGCCAGTACGAGGAATGATCTCAGCGCATGTTCAAATCCCCGAACAACATTTATTGGTGGTTCCTTGCGATATGCCTCGTTTAAATGAACGATCTTTTACTTTATGGATAGAAGAATTTAGAAGGCACCAGACTACCGTTATCAGTCGTACTGAACAGCGTACACAACCGCTCTGTGGCATTTATCGACGTGAAGATATAACTCAATTAAGTAAACTATATCAACAGCGAAAGTTGAACGACCAAAGCATGTACGCTATTATTGAGAATCACCTCCGTACCCATTTTGTAGATGTTCCCGAAGCCATTATATCTCAGTATAAAAACTATAATACCCCACAAGACGAGTTATAGTCAGTAACTAAATAGGTCAGGCTGTAGGAGCTATTCACTAACTTGGTTTTGTGTAAACGTAACCAAGCTTGAGGTTTAGATTCCTAGTTAACCTTTTTATCTTAAGCTACAAGCAAGCACTTCAGAAATACTAGCTTGGAGCTATGGACTCTTTTCACCAAAGTGCTTATCCGCGAAAATGAGATATTGCTCCCAATCATAATAATTAATATCGTGTCCGCCACTACGAACGTGGTAGCCAATAGTTCCTATCACTGGCCTATCAACTGGTGGCATCTGAGTTGTTGGAAGTCCTTCTTGTCCTAATAGTTGATAAACAGGTGTAGCGTGAATAGCCGATAAAAATTCCCCTTTGGGGTCAGCCCATTGATCTTCTTTCGCGCTAGCTACATAAAGTGGGCGAGGAGCTACCAGCGAAAGCAACATATGCTGGTCAACCGGCAGGGAAGATTCGTTACTGTTATACTGCTCAAAGTTATTACCAAACCAATGGGGGAAAGAGTGATTAATTCGCCCGACAGTTTCTCCGTAAGCCCGCCGGGATAGAGCAGCTCCCCCACAACCCGAGTTATTAGAAATAACCATCGCGAAACGTTCATCCCGAGCACCAGCCCACAGGGCAGCTTTTCCTAATCGTGAGTGGCCAATAACAGCTATTTGATCGCCATCAATAGTTTCTTCAGTTAGTAAATGATCTAACGCCCGACTCAACCCCCAGGCCCACGCTCCAATGGTTCCCCATTCTTCATCGGAAGGTTCTTGCTGCCCGGATTTATAAAAAATCGGATGAACTCCATCTTGAAAATCATTCTTGTCAGGATCAATATCACCGCAGTAAACAGTAGCAAGGGCGTAGCCCCGGTCAATAATAGTCTCTACCGGCCAACGCGATACACGCACACCTCGGGAAGCCTCCGTTGCTTGGTGATTCACAATTCCAAAATCATCGTTAGCGCGCATCCATTGATCAGAAAGAGTAATATCAGGATCGGGATAAATAGTTTGATTTCCGTAGAAGTTCAAACCCAGGAAAGCGGGTGCCGGGCGATTTGAATTATTAGGCACAAACAGTAAAATATCCATATACGGCCGCGCATTTTTTTTCGTGAAGAAAACCCGAACTTCTTTACGAGTTGCTTTACCATTTAGTGCCAGCTTATCAGTAGAAAGTATTTGAGTACGCAGTTTAAGCGACTGGTCGGGAGTTTTACCGTATACCTGAGAAGAAAACAGCTGCAAAATCTCGGCTCTACGCAGTTGCCAATCGGAATGACTTTCTACCTTTTTGCCGTTTTCAAACAATAACAGATCAGGTAAGGTATAGTCAGGTACTTGTTCCTCGTCGTAATTAGGAGTAAAATCAGGTTGAGCAAAAAGTGCAGGAGGAAAGAGAAATAGTAAACCGAATAGAAAAAGGGTGTAGTTCATAGTTGCAATTAGATTGTGCTGACCAATGTAGCAAAAGAACGGTTATTTTGGTAAACGAATAATAGTTTAACAAATCAGTAGCTAGAGTTGAAGCTAAATAAGCGATAAACGAAACAGATATTGGTCAGTATTATCGCTAAATAGTGTTTGGCAGGTCCACCCATGAGAAGCAGCTATTTGTTGTAACGTTTGTTCATCTACATACAACCAAGAAAACCAGTCACCGTACTGCTCCCGGTATTCGTACTGAAACTGCACTTCACCGTAGTAGTAATCTTTCGGAAAATCAGTTCTGTTAAATAAGTAGGCTATATCACTAGAATCAAAGAGTAATTGCCCCTTGGGCTGAAGTTGGTTTTTGGCCCACTGAAGAAAATTAGATAAACCAGCTAAGCTTTTAACCAAACCAATGCCATTCATCAACATCAGAATGGTATCGACTCGGGGGGCGGAATAATCTAGGTAATTGATATTTTGCAATCGCTTTACACCCCGATCAATCATAATTTCGGTAGCAAGGGTTGATGCCTCAATCGCCGTAACTACCGAATTCTGTTGCTGCAGTGCTAAGGCATGAGGACCAACTCCCGCTCCAATATCGAGTACTACACCTTGGCATAGCGACAAAGCATACTGCTCCAGGTCGGGAAATTCATTAGGCGAACGGAAGAACCAAGCAGTAGGCATTTCTTCGCGGGTACCGTAGCTGGTATGAACCCACAAAGGGTGAGACTTTCTTCGGTAGAAGTAATCAGCTAAAGCCTGTCCATATATGTCAGGTGAAGTAGTCATGGGCTATACTAAGAGATGCAGAAACGAAAATGGCAAAAAAAAGCCACTGAGTACTCACTCAATGGCAAAAAATGCAGCTAGCATAACCAACTCTAAAAACAGCTAAAAAAATATCTTTTTCCCGAAAAAATTTTACGTAATAGTTCTAATCACATAAACAGGTTATTTCTAAAACTAGGAAATATAAAAAGCAAACCCTAGCAACTAGGTAGTTATGACCATGAAATTGGTAGATTGAGATCAGTTAATACTGCTAATATTAGACTCATCAGACTGAAAGGTATTGAAATTTTGCTAAAAAGTATGTACCAAATGTTGGGTGTACCCAGCTTCTACTAAGGTTTGATAAGCCTGCATTACTTGGTCAGGAACTTGAACCGGAACTTGAAATCCTTGGTCGGCGTATACCCACAGGCGCTGCAAGTCGCCAACCATCAAATGAATCACAGCTTCTCGATTTATTTCAGGATGAGAACTTTGGCAGTATTGTTCAAAGCCTGATTGGGGCGATGTAACCCGACATTCTTTAGTAGGCCAGTGCTTTTTAAAGGTGGTGTAAGCCCGTCGTTCCATATAGGGTTTTTGTACTACAATAAACGAATGAAGAATATCAAACAGCTTATGCTCACGCAGCAGTATTTCTGTGAAGCTAAAATTTTCACCAGAATTAGTTGAGCGATTTTCTACTAAAATATTATGGTCGGGTACCCCTTGCTTCAGTGCGATTTCTCGGAATAAGTCAGCTTCGCTAGTTTGCCAGATCCCTTCGGTTAAACGGCCCAGTCCGCCGGATAGAATCAGCCACTTACTTAGTCCCTGATGATAAAGCTCAACCGCTCTTTCAGCCACTCGGGTATCATGACTGCCTAGAACCAGAATAGCATCGGCCGGAGCCAATTCATGATTCATATGATGATAATCCCAAACGGTGCGGATGGATTGTTCCACTTCCATAAATAACCTGTTAAAGAATATGTGTCTGCAAGCTTACTAAATCTTGCTAAATTTCTTTTCAACTTGAACTAACAATTATTAGCTTCCCCTACTTATTGAACCGAGAATATTTCGTAAATATGAAATACGAGATGCGAAATATGAGACCCATCTGCCATCAGTAGAGTGTAAAATAATATATACAAAAAACTATGAAACGACTGCAACATCAAATCGCGATTGTGACCGGAGCAAGTTCTGGTATAGGTCAGGGTATTGCTATTGCTTTAGCGAAAGCAGGGGCTAAAGTGTGTATTAACTACCGGAGCAGTGAAGACGGAGCGAAGAAAACAATAGAAGAAATTGAGAAGGGTGGGGGGGAAGGCTTTATTCATCAAGCAGATGTAAGTAAGCCGGAGGATGTGAAGACTATGTTCCAAACTACCATTGATAAGTACGGAACAGTGGATATTCTGGTGAATAACGCAGGTATTCAGCATGACGCTTCTTTTCTGGAAATGAGCCACGACGATTGGCAGAAAGTTATCAATGTGAATCTTTCGGGGCAATTTTACTGTGCGCAGGAAGCAGCAAAAGAATTTGTGCGCCGAGGGGTAGTAGAAGAAAGATCGAGGGCCGCTGGAAAAATTATTTGTATGAGTTCGGTACACGATATTATTCCTTGGGCGGGCCACGTAAATTACGCCACAGCTAAGGCTGGTATACTGATGTTTGCCAAATCTTTAGCGCAAGAACTAGCTGAGAAGAAAATCCGGGTAAACGCTATTAGTCCCGGAGCCATAAAGACCGATATTAACCGCGATGCTTGGGAGAATGAAAAAGCTCGTAATAAGCTACTACAACTTATTCCCTACCAGCGAGTGGGCGAAATAGAAGATATTGGTAATGCAGCCGTTTGGCTGGCCTCCGATGAGTCTGACTACGTACAAGGGCAGACCATTTACGTGGACGGTGGAATGACATTATATCCCGGTTTTAAGGACAACGGATAATTGAAAGTATGAAATGTGAGATGTGAAATATGAAAATAAGGAAAGTTGATAATTGACAGTGGTTAGTAACAATCAGCATCAGCAATTGAACAATAGAACAACAGAATGATTAACCTTTCGTGAAAGAACACACATCTACTGATTACCCGCCGATTGAAAATTACGGTGTAGTGGGTAATTTACATACCGTAGCTTTAGTGGGTATTCATGGGTCGGTCGACTTCATGTGCTTTCCTCGCTTCGACTCGCCCTCCATCTTCGCTTCGCTGCTCGATAAGGAAAAGGGCGGCAGCTTTCAAATTATTCCTCAGCTGAAAGACGCGGACTACAAGCAGATGTACTTACCAGAGACTAACGTGCTGCTCAGCCGATTTCTGGCTTACGAAGGCATGGTAGAAATCACTGACTTTATGCCGGTACGCGAAATAGAAAAAGAGTGTGTTCTGATTCGGAAGGTAACGGTTATTCGGGGGGAAGTGAACTTTAAGATGCGTTGCTGCCCCCGCTTTGATTATGCCCGAGCGGAGCACGAGGTAAGCCGGAATGATGAGCACGAAATTATATTTGAAAGTAAAGGAGAAGATGGTACAATCTGTAAGCTGCTGAGTGATGTGCCCCTTCAAGAAGACGGCAGGGATGCTGAAGCCGAATTCACGCTCAAGGAAAACCAATCGGTTAATTTTTTGTGGATCGCCCTCTCGGATAAAGAGCGCGAACTGCCCTTCGAGAACAAACTATGTGACTATGTAGATACTAGCTTCCACGAAACACTGAACTACTGGAAAAAATGGGTGGGTAAGTCTTCATATAATGGTCGGTGGATGGATATGATTCATCGCTCAGCCCTCACGCTAAAGATGCTAACGTCTCACCAGTTTGGCTCCCCCGTAGCGGCTGCTACCTTTGGTCTGCCCGAAGAGATTGGGGGCACCCGCAACTGGGACTATCGCTATACCTGGATTCGGGATGCAGCATTCACTATGTACGCGTTCATTCGATTAGGATTCACCCACGAAGCCGGTGAGTTTATGAAGTGGATACGGACGCAGTTTGATAAAAATATTGACGCGGAGCACCAGCTCCAGCTAATGTATAGCATCTCGGGAAAATCAGATTTGGTTGAGGAAGAACTGGAGCATTTGGAGGGCTACAGTCAGTCGCGTCCGGTGCGTATTGGTAACGGAGCCTACGACCAGAAGCAACTGGATATTTACGGCGAGCTAATGGATAGTATTTATCTGTACGATAAGTACGGCGAACCAATCACCTATGATTTTTGGGAAAAGCTAGTCCACCTGATTGACTACGTTTGCGAACATTGGTCCGATGCTGATCATGGTATTTGGGAAGTGCGCTCGGGGGAGCAGGAGTTTCTATATTCCCGAGTAATGTGTTGGGTGGCGATAGATCGGGCGATTCGATTGGCTGAGAAACGCTCGTTCCCCTACGAGTGGGACCGCTGGCGAAAAACCCGCAGCGAAATTTTTGAGGATGTGTACTACAATTTTTGGGACGATGAGTTGCAGTCGTTTGTGCAATACAAAGGCAGTAAAACCCTAGATGCTTCAACGCTACTGATGCCTTTGGTACGGTTTATCAGCCCGTACGATCCTCGGTGGGTAAAAACCTTGGAAGCCATTGAAAAAGAATTAGTTACCGAAACGCTGGTGTATCGTTACAACAATCAGAAGTCAGATGATGGTATTGATGGAGATGAAGGCACGTTTTCTATGTGTTCGTTTTGGTACGTAGAATGCCTGTGCCGGGGCGGACAGGTAGAAAAGGCACAGCTTTATTTTGAGAAAATGCTGGGCTACGCCAGTCACCTTGGGCTGTACGCCGAAGAGATTGGGTTGCGAGGCGAGCAACTCGGTAACTTTCCTCAAGCGTTTACTCATCTCGGACTTATCAGTGCCGCTTTTGCGCTAAACCGGGAGCTAGAGAGAGCGAAAAAATCGTAGATTGATTGTTGGATTGTTGGATTGTTTGATAGCTCAATTGTTAAATTGTTGGTTGTTATTAGTTACTGGTCATTGGCGGCGGCCACGTGGTCATTCTCAATTGATAACTATCCTTAACCCGCTACCTTTTACCCTATTCCATTTCTCATTTTTCGTTTTCACTTTTCTAATTTATCTTGGTCGTTATGAAAATTATACCGGCGTATATCTACCTGACGGCCTGTCTACTTTCTCATCCATTAATATCATTGGCTCAAAACCAATCATTTCACGCTGATTTTGCGGGAGGGAGTTTGGGGGAAGTGACGAAAGTTGGCGAGAACCACTGGCGGTGCGCGGTGGAAGGTGAGTCCGATTCTGATGATCGGAACCGACAAGCCAGTTGGTACTACTTTAGCGTAGATGGAGTGAAAAACCAGTCAATAACCATTGAGCTTACCGAACTGCTCGGCGAGTATAATTATAAACCCGGCGCCCACGCTATCACCTCCGAAACTCGTCCGGTCATCAGCTACGATCAGTCCACCTGGCGACATCTAACCGATGAAGAAGTCCGCTGGAACGATGAATCTACTGAGCTGATACTTGCGTTTACTCCCGAAGAAGACCAGGTATGGATCGCCCATCAAGTACCCTACACCACAGCCGATCTAAATATTCTGCTAGCTGACTACCCCAACCACCCATTGCTATCGCATCAAAGTATTGGTTCCACTCCCCAGGGGCAAGATATACCGCAACTGACCATCACTAATAATCAAGTACCCGCTAATCAGAAGAAAGTAGTCTGGCTGATGGCCCGGCAGCACTCCTGGGAATCAGGAACCTCTTGGGTGATGGAAGGGGCGATCCGCTACTTGTTAGATTCCGCTAACACTAAACTGCTGGACCGTATCATCTTTCAAATCATCCCATTGGCTGATCCGGACGGAGTAGATCGGGGGGG
>NZ_JBARYM010000510.1:0-6299 GCF_049647865.1 Tunicatimonas sp.
ACCTGCAAACTGTTACCCAACTGCACCTGCATATCTTGTGAGTCGGGGAAAAGCTCCTCTTTAGAGTACAATAATGCTAAGGGCGACATTGTTAAGAAAAAGAGATTATCCAGAATGGCGGTTAGCATTACGTAGGCTAATGCGCGACCGAACTTAATGCCCTCTTTCATGAGCACAAACACCACAATAGTAGTTCCGCCTACCACCGAGGGAGTAACTGCCGAAGCAAACTCCCACAGAATAATAACGTAGATACTACTCTCCCAGGTAAGGTCGTGGTTGGTTAGTACTTTAATTCGATAAACATAGCCAGTGTCTCGAATCAAAATAACTAGGAGTGCTAGGAATAATGGCCAAAGCTCGGCATCAAAAACCAAACTGAGTTTATCGGCAGTAAAGTCAGGATCACTGACGAATAGAAACACCACGATCCCGAGTCCGATTAATACCGGAACCCAAACTCGATTGGGATTAAGCGTTTTAAGAATTTCTTTGGAATTAATATTCATGCCTGCACCGCATCTTCCGTTCGGTATATCCAAAAATTATTGTAGCCCTCGCCAATCTTAATAGTTATTTCACTGATTTGCAATAGCTCCAAAATGGCTAAAAAATTAAAAATTACTGCAATTTTACTTGGGTTATGTTCAATAATCGTAATGAAGGAGACATCGCTAGGTTGTTCACTCAGTAACTGTCGAAGAAACCCCTTTTGTCCATCTACCGTGTAAGGATACTGCACCACGCGGTGCGAGTTATCTTTCTTCTCTTCGGCAAACCGGATCCATACTTTCTCATAAACCTTCAGCAGTTTGTATAAATCTACGTGCTGTAATTCAGTTTCTACCTGCTGCTCCTTTGCTAACGATTGCAACTCGTATATTACATTTCCTCGCTCGTATTGCTGCATTCGTTCTTCCTCCATCGCTGCCAGCTCCTGCACCACTGATTTGTACTTTTTGTACTCTAGCAAATGCTTCACTAGCTCATCGCGCGGATCTATTTCTTCGCCTTCTTCGTTCAACACGGGACGAGGCAGCAACATCTTAGCTTTAATCCGCATCAGCGTGGCGGCTACTAGTATAAACTCACTAGCTACCTCAATGTTCATTTGATCTAGCTCATGTAAATAATGCAAAAAGTCATTAGTAATGGTAGAGATCGGAATATCATGGATATCTAACTCATCGCGCTCAATAAAAAATAATAGCAGATCAAAAGGGCCTTCAAATAGGGGCAACTTAATTTCAAAACTCACAGTATCGTTACGTTATCAAATTGGGTAAATCGTGTTGCAACCAAAGAACTATTCAGCTACTTAACGCAAATTTATGATATAATCAGGCTAATTCGCTGCCTGTTTGGTGAAAAAACTGTTCTTTTGCATCTTCGTACAATTAATTACAGCTAACCTAACCGCATAAACAATTAAATTGAATGGTAGTTTTCTTACCGTATCATTAAATCACTCACTATCTATGCTGATTAAACCCGGCAACTTGTTATCTACTGTTAATAGCCCTACTGACCTCGAACATTTAACTGCCGAACAACGGGTACAGCTTGCTACTGAACTACGCCAGTTTATTGTTGATAATGTATCGGTCTATGGTGGGCACTTCGGTGCTAGCTTAGGAGTAATTGAGCTTACGGTAGCTCTTCATACTGTATTTAATACTCCTTACGACCAGCTTGTTTGGGATGTTGGCCATCAGGCCTACGGTCACAAAATTCTTACCGGACGGCGAGATAACTTTCATACCAATCGATTGTACAACGGACTTTCGGGCTTTCCTAAACGTAGCGAGAGCGAATACGATACATTTGGCGTAGGGCACTCTTCTACCTCTATTTCCGCTGCACTGGGAATGGCGATGGCTTCTAAGTATCAGGGGGATGATAAACGTCAGCATATTGCGGTAATTGGCGATGGAGCTATGACCGGAGGAATGGCTTTTGAAGCGATGAACCACGCGGGCGTTTCTGATACGAACTTGCTAATTATTTTAAATGATAATTGCATGTCAATTGATCCTAATGTGGGCGCACTGAAAGATTACCTTACTGATATTACCACCTCTCAAACCTACAATAAAGTCCGCGACGACGTTTGGAAACTGCTGGGGAAAGTAAGTAAGTTCGGAACCAATGCTCAAGATATTGTCTCTAAGGTAGAAAATAGCATTAAATCGTTTTTACTAAAGCAGAGTAATCTGTTTGAATCGCTCAACCTACGCTACTTTGGGCCGGTAGATGGGCACGACGTAAACCATCTGGTGAGCGTGATGGAGGATTTGAAGAAGATTCCGGGCCCGAAGATTTTACACTGTGTTACCGTTAAGGGCAAAGGCTACTTACAAGCTGAAAAAGATCAAACTAAGTGGCATGCTCCTGGTAAGTTTGATAAAGTAACTGGCGAGATTCGCAAGAAAGTATACGATACACCTCAGCCTCCCAAGTATCAGCACGTGTTTGGTGAAACCATTGTGGAGCTGGCTAAGCAAAACGAGAAAATCGTGGGAATCACTCCGGCAATGCCGTCGGGTTCTTCCATGAATATTATGATGAAGGAGATGCCCGACCGGGCGTTTGATGTGGGGATCGCCGAACAACACGCGGTAACTTTTTCTGCTGGGCTTGCTACGCAGGGACTAACGCCCTTCTGCAATATTTACAGCACTTTCATGCAGCGAGCCTACGACCAAGTAGTGCACGATGTGTGCATCCAAAAACTTCCGGTAATTTTCTGTCTGGATCGAGCCGGAATTGCTGGTGCTGATGGTCCAACTCACCACGGTGCTTACGACCTGGCTTATATGCGGTGTTTACCCAATATTGTGGTTTCAGCTCCCATGAACGAAGCTGAGCTACGGAATCTGATGTACACTGCTTCTGAATATAAGGAAGGGGCATTTTCTATTCGCTATCCACGAGGACAAGGAGTGATGTCGAGTTGGCGCACTCCAATGGAAGAAATTCCGGTAGGCACTGGGCGATGCGTGCAAGATGGTGAAGAAGTAGCGATACTTACCATTGGCCACATTGGAAACTACGCGGTAGAAGCCTGTGAAGTTCTTGCGCAAGAAGACTTGCACCCAGCTCATTACGATCTTCGCTTCGTAAAACCGTTGGACGAGGCGCTGCTACACGAAGTCTTTTCTAAGTTTCAGCGAGTGATTACCGTAGAAGATGGGTGCTTGCCCGGTGGCTTCGGTAGTGCCGTTTTAGAATTTATGGTAGATCAGGGCTACACCGCCTCGGTAAAACGATTAGGTATGCCTGATCAGGTTATTGAGCACGGTGAGCAAATACAGCTACATACTGAGTGTGGTTACGACCCAGCTAGTATTGCTCAAGAAGTCCGCTCATTGGCAGGGGTTGCCGTATAGTTTCCAGTAACCTTCTCTGCTTGACTAATCGCTTGGGTAATATAGCCAATTACCTTCTTATTGGCTATAATCTGATAGTGTCCCATCTTCTGAGTACGCACGAAAGTAGCGTGGGGGGTGACTGACCACAATTCTTCGCCTTTAATGATAGGTACCGTTTGATCGTCTTCGTCGTAAATTAGATGGATGTTGCTATCAGTAATCTTAATGAGTTTTTTCCGCAGATCAAAATGGTCTACTGATTGGTGATAGTGCTTTTCTACAAAGTCGCAAAATCGCTGGTAGACCGATTCGTTGCACCCGGCTTGGGCGATAATATCATGGAAGAAGTATCGCACATAAGGCGGAAATGCTATAAGAACTAAGTGAGTAGGATGCAGATTGGGAGTGATCTCAGTCATCACCATCCCGGCAGTTAAGCCACCTAGCGAATAGCCAATTACCGTGTGATAGGGGGCATTCTTAACATAGTGGTCTTTAAAGATTTCAACGAATTCAGGTAAAGCAGTAGCCTCACCCTCAGAGTTACCGTGGGCTTTCATATCAATACCTTCTACTACATAACCCTGCTCAACCAGTGCTTCAATCATTCGCCGAAAATCAGCAACCTTCGACCGCCAGCCGTGGCAAAGTAATACTTTCGGCCCTGTGGTGCCCCAACGATAAGTAGCAATTTTATAGCTTTGGTAAGTTGTCGTCTCTACAGTAGCTTTTTCAATCAGACCTAACTGGGCTTGTGAAAAGCGAGCCTTCCCCGGACGAACGAAGTAGTGCCAGATAACTTGAGCTACTTTACCGGGAGCGATATGCTGCAACACCGGTAAGCTCTTCTTTAACACAGCTAACTTCCAGTTCGATTTTCGTGGGTGAGAAGCGGGGCGTTTGGTATTCTTCCCGTCACCATTAATGATAATAGATTCTTTCATGAATATACCGATCGGTTTTTTATTATAATGAATGCTGATCGATGAGCTGTAGTAGAAATCTACTCATACTAACGAATGAATCTTTGTCACCTTCTACCCGAGAAACCATAATTGATCCCTCAATGGCTCCGTAGTAGAGCATTACAAATCCATCCACATCTATATCTCTCTGCAACTGTTTTTCTAGGATGCCCCGGTGCACAATCTGCCGGAGAGAGTCCTTGATTTTCGCGATAGAACGAACTACCTTTGTTCGCAATAGGGAACTGTTATCGTCAGCCTCTACTGCTGAGTTTAATACCGGACAGCCTCCTGGAATTGGCGAGTCATCCACATACTTCTCGTAATATTGAAGAATTGCTTTAAGCTTTAGCGGAGCAGTGGGTGCCCCGCGAATACATTCTCGCACTCTACCTAAAACAATCTCTACGGCATAATCAAACGCTGCTACTGCTACCTCCTCCTTATTATTAAAGTTGGAGTAAATTGCTCCTTTAGTCATTCCCGTAGCCTCTGTAATATCAGATAGAGAAGTTGCCTGATACCCCTTGGTATTAAACAAAGTAAGTGATTCATTAATAATTAGCCTACGGGTGGCTTCGGGGTTTCTCATAATGCGTATTGCAAAGATACCGATCGGTATTTACTATCGCAAAAAATAAGACTACAATTTAATGTAGCCTAAAATTAATAAAGCAGTCATATCAAATCTGCCACACGGAGAATAGCCAAAATAAGCCCGACCAGGATGGCTAGTTGTTATACAATGAATTAGTAGATTCTCTTAATCTGAATAGTTAATACTGATACGTAAGTCGAACTTAGTAGCAGATACTTCTTTCAGTTCAGCACAATCTAACTCCCAGATATTAGCGATTTTATCCACTTAAAAGCTTGTTAAGAATATTTCATCACTAACCAGAGTACCAAATAAACTAAGCCGGGAGAGCCAAAGCCGATAATAGCTGATATAGCGAAAATCACCCGAACCATTGTAGTATCCCAACCGAAATGATTGGCCAAGCCACCGCAAACGCCCGCAATAATTTTATCATGATAAGATAAAGATAGTTTTGCCATGATTATGATAGATTAGATAGTTATTAAAAAGTAGTTACACCGTCTCTTGTCTTAGTATATCCAAAGCCGACTGTACTTTTGCTTCGGTGTAATTAAGAGCATTTTGATATTTTCTATATTCATATATCATTGGAATATACAGCATAACAAATAGACCGATCGATGTTGCTAGATTGCTGAACGGAAAGACAGGAAAGCTACTAGTAGTAACCATTATCATACCCACGTAAAGCCCTAATATTCCCCAATAGGAGTAAGCACCGTAGTAAAACCGTAACTTATCGATGTACTCTAAGCAAATTTTCAGTTGCTCAGCTAAATCGGTAGGTTCACTTATCTCAGCTTTGAGCACCGCTAATTTCCTGTTTCTGAAGTAATGGAATACACTAAGCGACAAGATAATAACACAGCCCGCTTGGGCTACTAATGAGGATAAAAAGAAAAATCCGATTGCAGGAACAAGTGCTATAATCAGCACTAGATAATTTCCTCTAAAGATATAGCTGATATACTTATCCATCGCTAGCAACTCATTCTTCAAATCGGTGAAGATAGCCGCATGGGCTTCAGTGTCTAATTTGGTATAATCTTCAATATAAGCAGGGTTTACCATGGTAGCTTTTGTATGGTGAAAGAAAGATAGAAACTACTTCTATTGTATACGGCAAGAACCTCTAAGCATGTTTCGTACAAATTAAAATAAAAAATTGTTGGAGAAAGAAAATTAGTTTGTGTGCCGCCAACTGTTTCTCTTTTTTTCCTCTCTCATAATTTCTCGGGTACTAAAAGTATTGGCTTTTACTCGACGATACTCGAAATAGATACCCGCTAAAAATCCTACTGGAAGCAGTGTTATCGAACTAATACTACTATACGTTGTGTACTTATACAGCATATATATTGC
>NZ_JBARYM010000511.1:0-10093 GCF_049647865.1 Tunicatimonas sp.
TAACCCCAAGAAGTCCATCTTCAACATTCCGGCTGACTCCACCACCGATCCATCAAACTGGGTAACGAAAAGATCCGAGTCTTTATCCGTTTTCACCGGAATGTATTCCAGCAGATCGTCGGGGGCAATAATCACTCCGGCGGCGTGAATTCCCGTGTTCCGAACCGAACCTACCAGTGTGTGAGCTAGATTGACTACTTCAGCTTGCTTGTCGGAGCCACGCTTAATCTGTTGGAGTTCGGGAACTTCGGCTAATGCTTGATCGAAGGTAGTGCCGGGTCGCTCCGGCACCAGTTTCGCCAGTCGATTCGCATCTACTAACGGTAGCTCACTCACTCGGGACACATCGCGGATAGACATTCGTGGCGCCATTGTACCGAAGGTGACAATCTGGGCCACTTGGTTTCGGCCGTACTTTTCAATTACGTAGTTGATTACTTCCTGCCGCCCGTCATCATCAAAGTCGATATCGATATCGGGCATACTGATCCGCTCGGGATTCAGGAAACGCTCAAAAAGTAGATCATACTCAATTGGGTCAATATTGGTGATTCCGGTACAGTAGGCGACTACCGAACCCGCGGCAGAACCCCGGCCCGGCCCAACCGATACTCCCATTTCCCGAGCGGCATTGATAAAGTCCTGTACAATCAGGAAATAACCCGGAAAGCCCATGCCTTTAATGATCTTCAGCTCATGGTCCAGGCGCTCCTGAATTTCTGGGGTAATTTCACCGTAACGCGGTTTCGCCCCTTCGTAAGAAAGGTGACGCAAATAATCGTTCTGATCGGTGAAGCCATCGGGAAGCGTAAAATTAGGTAATAGAATATCACGCTGTAAAGTCAGTTCCTCCGCTTTTTCGGCAATCTCAAATGTATTGGTAATAGCATCGGGACGGTCGGCGAAGAGTTGCTTCATTTCCACTTCGGTCTTCAGGTAGAACTCGTGGTTAGGCATTCCAAAGCGGAAGTTGCGCCCCCGACCGATGGGAGTAGATAACACTTCGTTGTTCTTCACGCAGAGCAGCGTATCGTGGGCATTCGCTTCCCCTTTATTTGCGTAGTAAACATTATTGGTGGCGATGACTTTCACTCCGTACTTATCGGCTAATCGGAGCAGCACTTCGTTTACCCGATCTTCTTCCTCCAAGCCGTGTCGTTGTAGCTCTACGTAAAAATCATTGCCAAATACCTCTAGCCACCACCGGAACGCCTCTTCGGCTTGGTGCTCACCCGTATTAAGAATCAGGTCAGGAATTTCTCCGGAGATGCCTCCGGTAGTAGCAATTAAGTCTTTAGCGTACTCCTGAATTAAGTCTTTATCTACCCGGGGGAAGCCGCCGTAGTAACCTTCAATATATCCTAGCGAACAAAGCTTCGCTAAGTTTTGATACCCCTGTTGGTTCTTCGCCAGTAATAACTGTACTGAACGCTGATCTTTAAAATCTTTGGTAAACTTCTTCTGATGCCGATCTTTGGTCATATAGACATCGCAACCGATAATGACTTTTACCCCTTGTTTCTTGCCCTCGGCTACCGCCTTAAATGCGCCAAATAAATTCCCTAAATCACTAATAGCAATAGCGGGCATATTCCGCTCCTTCGCGGCACTCACCAACTGCTTGATACTTGCAGTGCTCTGTAGAATAGAATACTGAGAGTGAACGTGGAGATGGCTAAATGGTGCCGTCTCAATTTTATTGACATCTACTTTCTTTTGCTGAGGCGGCCCAGCTACTTTAGATTTCTGAGGAGCGTTTTGCGGCATGTCCCGCATCGCTTCTTCCAGATTGGGACGTTCGTAAGTAATTTCTGCTAACGGAGTAGTATCGAAGGGTGAAATTACTTGCTCCTTCAGTAGCCCAAAGAAGCAACGGGCGGTAGCATCTACATCAAAGGCAGAGTTGTGTGCTCCATCAAACGGTACCCCAAATAATTTTTCGTGCAGTTCGGATAAGGTTGGCCACTTGTACTTACCACCACGTCCTCCCGGAATTTTACAGTAGTCGGTAGAAGAATCTTTGGTATCTACCTTTTCAATATTGAGTATCGAAGTTTCTATTTCTGCCCGCAGAAACTCAGCTCCCGACACATTAATGTCAAAGTCTACATTGTGGCCAATCACCTGACGCGTATGCTGGAGGTCTTCATTGAATTTAGTGAGTACTTCGCCCAGCAGATGACCTTCGGCTAAGGCTCGCTTGGTAGAGATACCGTGTACTTTCTCAGAATTAAAGGGGATAGTAAATCCTTCGGGCTTTACAATATAATCGTGAGCGGAGCGCAAACTACCGTCAGCGTTGTGTAACTGCCAAGAAAGCTGCACCAGTCGGGGCCAGTTGTCCAAATCAGAGATGGGAGCGTTATAATCGCGGGGTAGGCCAGTAGTTTCGGTGTCAAATATTAGGTACATCGGTTTGTGCTATCTTTCTTAACTATTTGATTTTATAACACGAAAGATACGCCGAGTGGTGCATTTATGCTACGTACTTTTGCATAAATACTTCATCCTATTTTTTTTAAGTAGCTCAGATAACTTCGTGAGTAGCTAGAAACAAGGGGCTTACAAATTAAGAGTGAAAGTAATAGTTGAAGCAAATTGTGGAAGAGTTTGGTGCTGATGAGTTGTCATGTTTACACTTTGTCTACGTCCTACTAGTAGGCTGCTTACCTCATGTTTACCTCTAATATTCACCCTTCTAAAATTACGCTTGTACTTTTGTGGCAGAGCCCTACAGTAAAAGAGGCTGTTGTTATTTAACCCAAAAATATAATCAATAGTAAACCCACACAACAATGCTTAATTACACAAAATTTGGAACCGGCCCATTGACTATGATTGCTTTTCATGGGTTTGGCCGAGACGCTACTATGTTTAAATCCTACGAATCAGTTTTTGCTTCGTACACAATCTATAGCGTAGACTTATACTTTCACGGTACTTCCGAAAATTATCAGCCTCATTACCTGGATGAACACCACTGGAAATTAGTTTTCTCAGACTTTCTGCGCAGAGAGCAGATAGATAAGTTCAGTCTACTAGGATTCTCTTTAGGAGGTAAGTTAGCCCTGTTTACCTATCAACTGTTTAGTGAACGTATCGAGAATCTACATCTGATTGCACCATACGGTATTCAAAAGAATCTGGTGGAAGTTCTGGTTCAGAGAACCCCGTTTTTGTACAAAAAACTAAACAAGTTCGTTGATGACCCTTCGTATTTGTTTCGCATGTTAAACGTTTTACATTTTTGCCAACTTATTAATACAACACTAGTAAAAATTATAGCGAAGCAACTAGATAGTAAGCATAAGCGGTTTCGAGCGTTTCATACCATGCTAATATACGGCGCAGTCAAACTAGACTTGGAGAATATACAGCAAAGCATTAGTCTACACGGGTCCAGAGTCCATTTATACATAGGTAAGTATGATCAGGTACTACGGCTCAAAACGCTATATCAGTACTTGGGGTACTTAAAGCATTTTTCGCTGCATGTGCTACCCAGCGGACACGGGAGCTTGCCCGACAAGGTAAAAAGCTTGTTAGCCCAAAAATCCGAAAACACGAATTTGATAAAAGAAGAAGCTATGCCAGTGGTAACGATGAATCACCATAAACTTCAGGCATACTGATAGTTAAACTCACGAAGGGCTGAAAAGTACCGTAGAGGTGGGTAAATATAAAGATAATCTACGCTCAGCCTTATGGAATTAGAGAGCACAATAGCGCGAGCAACCTGCCTAACTGTTGTTCGCGCTACAATTTTTTGCTCATCCGGTAGTTGGTTAACTCTACTCCCTTTATTTGCTTTCGGTTTTCCTTTATTACGTCAAACCCTTGGCGAATGAAGAAGCCTTGGGCGGTTTTACTGGCATCGGTAGTAATTTGGCGGTGTCCGGCGCGGGCAGCTTCTTGTTCTAATACTTTATAAAGTAGATTAGCAATACCTTGGCGCTGGTGGTTTTGATGAACGTAGAGAAAATCTAAGTACTCTTGTTCTAGTGAGCCAAACCCAACGATAATTTCGTTTGATACGGCTACCAGAAAGTACTGATCACTCATTGCTCGTTGCCACCGTGACTGATTGTGTACGGAGGCAGCCCAAGCTGCTATCTGTTTTGGTTCATAATCCTGCTGACCAATCTGTTTGACTGACCCAGAAAACAGGTCTAGTATCTCGGAAAGATCGTCGGTAGTAGCTCGCCGTATTTTTATCTTATGCGACATTAATCCATAATAGCCAACGTGGCGTTGTTAAGGCGACCGTTGTAAATTTTACGGTAGTATACTTTTTTTTCAATGGTTTCAATAACGGTAGGAAAGAACTCGGTACCCTGCTGCATTCCGGCTGACATCATACCGCCAGGACTGAATACATTAATTTCCATGAGTTTATCTCCTACAATATCTAATCCGATCATAAACAGACCATCTTGAATAATCTTGGGGCGAAGGGCTGCCGCTAACTTTAGCATATCATCGGTAACCTCGGCTTTTTGAGGGCGCCCCCCTGCGTGTAAGTTGCTTCGGAAGTCATCCCCTTCATTTACTCGTTGAAAGCAAGCGATCTTTCCGTCGTTTTCTAGCGGATGGCCATTCACTACGAACATGCGGGTATCTCCATCCTTAGCGGCGGGTAGATACTCCTGTACAATGACAAACCCATCGCGGCTGATGGCCTCCACAATTTGATCGAGGTTAGCCGCCTCTTTTCCTTTCACCATAAATACGTCCTTTCCCCCCGAGCCTTGTAGCGGCTTCAGTACAATTTTTTGCTCACACTCATCGTAAAACCGTCTTACATCATCCACGTCGCGGGTGATAATAGTACGGGGACGCACTAATTCAGGAAAATGCTGAAAATACATTTTGTTAAGCGCATTATGCAGTGCCTCAGGATCGTTAAGCACAATCACTCCGTTGCGTACCGCAATTTTTCCGAAGATAACTCCAGCACTTTGCGCCCACGGGCGATTCTCTCGGTCGTCTGATGGGTCGTTACGAATGAACATTACATCTAAGTTTTCTGATGTAACCTTCACCGGTTTCATGTCAGATTCAATCAAGCTGACGCTGGAATTTTCGTAGGCAGTCTGCATCTCTCCTAACATTACTTCGGTAGATTTTACTCCTTCCTCTACTCGGAATGCGTTAGCGCCCATATGACCATTAGATAGGTACATAAGATCGCCTACTCCAGCAATATAAGCCTCGTGACCCATTTGCATAGCCTGAAAAGCTAAATTGATAGTCGTGTAGGTATGAATCTCAGTGGCAATGTCGTTTACAATGAACGCTATTTTCATAATTATGATAGATTAAAAAGTGATTAGTATAGTAGTAAAAATATTATTTAATAATAGTAGGCAGCATGTACGTTCACCAGCGAAGTTTAACCCTATTAGTTAACGATCTTTTTAACAATATCTGTAATCTCAGTAGTATTTCTAAATTCACTTAATTGCTGTTGAGCATCATTATCGAACCAGTAGC
Organism: Tunicatimonas sp.; assembly: GCF_049647865.1. NCBI lineage: Bacteria > Pseudomonadati > Bacteroidota > Cytophagia > Cytophagales > Catalimonadaceae > Tunicatimonas > Tunicatimonas sp. The sequence continues at coordinate 5,494 of NZ_JBARYM010000511.1, forward strand.
GGGGTTTAATGGCAGGAGGTTGTAAAATTCCTCGTTCCCGTAGTGCCTGAATAGTGCCAATATGTTTTGCAGCGATTTTACCCATCAATAAAGGCTCTAAACTATTCCCCTGCTGCAAATGTTGCCAAACCCGAATAAATCCTCGTAAATAAATAAGATCTTTAGTAAACCCCCCTGCTTGATAAATGCGCGCTACTGTACCGAAAGCAGTGCGAGCACGAAAACCATACTGCTCAGTAAGTAGGGCAAACGCATCACAAAAAGACGTGTGCCTCATTCGCTCGTAAGCCACAACCACTCGGGCAGCTAGTAGACGCATTCGTAGCGGGTCTAGTCCACCAATAATATATTCTGTGAGCACAGCTAAACCTTCCTGTAACTCATCGTAATCAGCCAAACCTAGCCGCATTAACCGTATAGGTTGTTGGGAGCCATTGTAATAAGTAAGCACGTGAGTACCTACTTCGTGCTGAATCAATGCTTCTACCCGACTCTGGCGCAGCATAATTGAGTTGGGAATATATAGTTCGCCGTGCGAAACCATTAAACCTGGGATAGTACCGCCTAAGTGAACTTTCGTATTAAACTTTGGGTCTTGCTCACGATAATAAGCAAACTCTTTTTCTACCCGCTTGGCAAACTGCTCGGCTGAGTGGGTACCGGCATCAACCTTTTGTACTGGTATTTCTTCTAACAGCAGTTGCGCTAGTTGGAGTAGTTCTTCGTCGATAGTCTTGTACAGGCGAATGCTGCTATAAAGAAAATTTTCGCTACCGCGCTCATTAAGCATGTCCAATTGAATATCTAGCTCTTTCCGCTTATCGCGTAATATAAAAGCTAACGCCGGATCGTGAACTGCATCAATATCGATACTGTACAAAGCTTGCTTGCGCTCTTCCGGATCAATTGGTAAAATGGGATAGTAGAATGTAGGTGCTTTTTTATAATCTCCTGCCTGAAACTCCTCCCAGGCCGAACGTAGATTAGTAGCCGAAACCAGCATCAGAAAGCGAAACGAAGATTCTAACTCGTACAGTCGCTGGTCAGCTTGCCAGAATGCATCATCTACCGTAGTGCGACCTAATGTCCGAGGGTTGGTGATTTCATAATTAGTCTGCACCCGTAAAAAAGTATACAACGCTTGCCGAAGAGCATTAGAGAAATAATCGCGAAAGTTACGTAGTAGTACCGGGTACGATTCGCCCTGCTCAGGATGAGCAAACATTCGGGGAAGTGATACCTGCACCCAGATTCCACCGTGTTGGTCAAGCAGCTTATCAATACTTCCTTGGGGGGAAGCGTGCTGATTTTCAGTAATAGTAAGTGCGTTGTTTAGTACTTTTAGCGAGGTTAGCTCTTCTACCAAGGTAGCTACTGTGGTGCGGCTCTTCTGGTGGTAATAAGAAATTTTTAGGTCGGAACGGGTAGTGGCATCAAAGTGAATATCCAATAAGAGAAAAGAGCCGTATTGTCCGGCTCTCAACTTAATTATTTCCTCTAGCAAACCTTGCACTGGTACCAAGGCATCGGGTTTGTCTGGCACAATCAGATAAGAAGACTCTCCTCGCACCAAGCTATTCAACTCTAAACGGGCCTCCGGTTGGTGGAATATAATTAACAATGGAAGCGGCAAATCTAACTGAATCCAGTACCCTTTCTGAAGTTCCTGTTGAACAGGCTGATTGTTGGCAACCTTTTCTATTATTTCGGCGGTATTACTGTCCTTCTGCATACTGATACTAACCCAAGTGTTGAAAGGAAGTTCCGTTACTGCTTAGAACTTTTACTCTCATAGATAGTTGGAATACCGTATTATGTTGAGAAAAGCATAGGCTAACGGGATGCTGAGATATTATCATGTCTTTGTGTTATAGTTTTGGATTTAGAGTTTGAAGGAAGGTGATAAAGATCAAACCCCAAACCCAGAACTTAGGATCTGAGCACTAGCCCCCAAATCCTCCAGAACTTAACCTAGGATAATACTTTAACATTAAAATTATGAATAAATTAGCATTGATACCGGCCATCCGCTGGGTAGCTCTCGGACTTTTTGTGGTCACGCTACTGATGAATTATCTTTCGCAAGGAGTGCTGTTTGAAGGTAAAACTATCGGAGAAGTCTCAGACAAATACAGCACGCTAATTACGCCCGCCGGATATGCCTTCGCTATTTGGGGCTTAATCTACTTAACCCTACGGGCTTACGTTTTTTACCAAGCCTTCCGGGGCAGGCCCGAAGATAAAGTCTACGACCGGGCGGCGTTCCCATTGGTACTTAACCTGATAGCTAACAGTATTTGGTTGGTGGCTTTTCAACTGGAATATATCGCACTTAGTGGAATTTTCATGCTGGTTATTCTGGTCACGCTGATTCAACTGGTTATTATCTGGACGAAAGATCGTAGTTTACCCACTAAGCAGCGACGACTGATGCGGGTTCCCTTTAGTATTTACCTGGGCTGGATTTCGGTAGCTACGATTGTAAACTTTAGCGTAGTAGCCAAATATACTGGCTGGGATGTACTTGGTCTCAGTGAGCCAATCTGGGTGGTCATTATGACTTCGGTGGGAGCCGCTTTAGCTGTATTCGTTTTACTTGCCACCCGGAACTTCATGTATCCATTAGTATTTGTTTGGGCTTACGTAGCCATTGCCGTTGCTCAACCCGATAATCAGTTGATTTTTATCGCTGCTCTGGGCTGGGCCAGCATCATTTTTATTGCTGATCTGATCTACTTTATCAGCCAACGGAAGGCAATGAACAAAGAACAATTAGCAATGAACAATTAAGCGCGGTCAGATCTGACAGAAATTATTCATTGTTCACTTTTAATTGAAATAGTTATTCACTTCGTAGGCTATCAGCCGGATTGGCCCGAGCGGCTCGGATAGCCCGGCTACCGACGGTAACCACTGCCGTGATGAGGGCTCCTACAATAGCCAATACAAACGGCAGGGCCGATACGGAAGTGCGGTAGGCAAAATCGCTGAGCCACTGCTGCGCTAACCAAAATGCTACGGGTACGGCCACTAAGCCAGCAATTAGCACTATCTTTAGAAAATCCATACTTAACAAGGCAGTGATTTGGGTAACAGTAGCTCCTAGCACCTTACGGACGCCCACTTCTTTGGTGCGCTGTTCCGCCATATAGGCCGCTAATCCGAATAGTCCTAGCAATGCTACTAACAAAGTCAGCAAAGTAGCCCACAGCAGTGTCTGGCCCAATCGTTCTTGGTCGGCGTATAGTTGCGAAAAGTCATCATCCAGAAAAGAGTAGCGAATAGGGTGGGCCGGTTCAATTTGCTTCCAGAATTGTTCTACTTCAGAAATAGTGCTTCTTAAATCGGAAGTTGACAGACGAACCGCTACATCGCTAACCCAACCTCCTCGCATGAGGGGAATTGCTCCGCAAAACACTAACGGCTTAATGCCTTGCTCCAAGCTACTGTAATGAAAATCTTTTACGACCCCAACAATCGTTCCGGCTACTTGAGCTCCCCCTAAGCTTAACGGATGGCCAATCGGTTCTTTCAAATCATATTCCTTTATAAAAGACTCGTTGACTACAAACGTTTGAGCGGTAGTATCGGAAGGGGTTAGGAAACGGCCTTTTTCTACTTCCAGATTGAGTGCCTGAGCGAAGTTGTCATCCGCAAAATAGATATTTACCGATTTATTAATATCGACGCCCCCTATCTTGAAAGAGTAATCGGGATGACCACTACCGGGCATACTTACGGTAGCGGATACAGCTTTTATTTGGGAGGTCTGCAACAGTTGGTTGCGTAGTGACTGAATTTTCGCATAGGTCTGCTGAGAATTGGCTTTAATCACCATTACTTGCTCTGACTGAAATCCCAGTTCCTGATTTTGCATGTACTGCACTTGCCGATAGATGAAGGTCATGACCACTGCTGCCACAATAGCCCCCGCAAACTGAACCACAACCATTCCTTGTCGCAACAGTTTCCCCTTATCGCGACGCAGCCATTTGCCTTTCAATACCTCAGTTGGGCGATAGGCCGCTAGAAAGAAAGCCGGATAGCTACCGGATAGTATTCCTAAAACCACTACCAGACCAAGCAGCACTGGAACAATTAAACTCAACTCAGCTAAGCCCAACGAAAGTTGTCGGTTTGTGATCTGCTCAAAAGCAGGTAAAGTTAGTTCGGCTAGAAGGATAGCAATAGGCAAAGCTACTAGACACTGGAGAATGGCTTCAGACAGGAATTGAAAAATCAGTTGCTGGCGAGAAGCTCCATTTACTTTACGAACTCCTACTTCCCGGGCCCGACGAGCCGCCTGCGCCGTAGCCAGATTCATATAGTTAATACTGGCTACTATCAGCACCAACAACCCAACAATTCCGATAATGTATACCCGCTGAATACCTCCGCCCTGGGTAGAGAAAGGTCCACTGATTTGAGCTACAGTGTTTAGGTGGATATCACTAATAGGTTGTAGTTTCCATTCGGCATACTTATCCCGGCTTGATCCTATACTTTCTATTTCTTTCTGAATTCGGGGATTGATAGCGTCAGTTATTTTCTGCTCTAACTGGGCAACGTTAGTGTTAGAATGTAGCGACACATAGGTCGC
>NZ_JBARYM010000512.1:0-4414 GCF_049647865.1 Tunicatimonas sp.
CTAAGTGTTTCTGATTGATTTCGGAAACACTTTTTTTATATTCCCCCAAACCATGTACTTATGCTCCAACACATTGCCGCCATCACCCTAGTAGTAGCTGACTACGACGAGGCTATTACCTTCTATACCGCAAAGCTAGGATTCACTTTGGTAGAAGATACTGAGTTGAGTGAAACCAAACGATGGGTACGAGTAGCCCCTCCCGGTGCTCAAGAGTGCCACCTACTACTGGCAAAGGCAGCCAATGACGAGCAGAAAAAGTATATAGGCAACCAAACCGGCGGGCGCGTATTTCTCTTTTTGCACACCGATGACTTCTGGCGTGACTACAAGCAGATGAAGGCAAACGGAGTAAAGTTCGTTAGACCACCGAAGGAAGAAGAATACGGTACGGTTGCTGTACTCGAAGACCTCTACGGTAACCTGTGGGATTTGATAGAACCTGCTTCGATGAATAAGTAGGTGGCTTGGCTATCTTCTAATCAGATAGTTCTCCCATATTTACGTACCTTGATAGTACTGATGACTTTGGTATAAAGCTAAAGTCACTACACCATTTTAATCCACCAAACCACTACTACCATGACTAACCACCGCTTATTGCTCCTACCCATTTGCTTAAGTATCTTCGTACTATCATCCTGTAAAACCAATCTGTTAGTAATTGAAGATGTACTGCCAACCGCCCAGTTCGCGAGTTTTGAGCCTAAATTTCACCAAAATGGCTTCAAGGACTTTAGCTTGGAAATGGATTTGACCTATCTTTTTCGCAATCCTTACCCTCGCCCGTTGCCCATTCCTACTCACCGAATGGGCATCAGGCTAAATGAAGATGAACTACCTAATTTTGGGGAAGAAACAGACATTACCGTTCCGGCAAACAGCAGCTCTGAGGTAGTATATTCATTTACCGTCAATCAAGAAACCCTAAATGCTGTTTTGGGTAAGCAAGGGCAATTCACATTCCATACTTCAGTAGATATTGACGTATCTAGGTTTGCCGATCTGCTACCCAACTATCAGCTCAATATAACGGACCAGTTCAATATTGATTCCTCAACCTACGCTCCATTGCTCAGGGAGCTAGCTAGTCGTAAAATTGAGAAGAGAACACTCGAGTTGGAAAAATCTATTCCGATGAAAATTCCGGCTCCACCCACTATTAGTAAATCTATCGATCCCATTCAAGTAGAGTGGATTGGCAGTGGCTGGAATGCGGTCAACCTCAATGATCTGAAGGAAACGCTTACTCCATTCGCTGACCTGCTCATCAGTGGTAAAATCGGTCAATTGACCAACCCATTCGTGAAAACGATGTTAGAAACCAGTATCAAATTCCCTGCTCCTAAGCTTAACTGCTTGGATTGTACGATTGACGTAAACCTAGCTGACCAAGCTCTTAATATGGCCCGTCCTTTTGATCCTCAAATTAATACTAAATGGAATAACCTAAAGAACTTGGTGTATATCGACGAGCAATTCTCGGCTACGGATTACTTTGTCGACAACTTTTTGTCGAGAGCAAATCCTGACGCTCTAAGAATGTGGAATGCTTTTAATAGTGGCTGGCAAACCTTTAAGAATACCGAACTTCCGGCAAGTTTACCCAGCTTGGCAACCCAGGGCTTTCGCCTGTCTATTCCCTTTGTGTTCCACAACAATAACGATTTTCCAATTAGCGTACCTTTGTTTAGAAGTAGTGCCTTTCTGGCTAATGGCGAGCCATTCTCCATTCAGCTTCGCACCGAAGATTTAGATGAAGTTTCTCTAGAAACGCTACCACAGCAGCATACCGAAATTCCGGCTAATCAGCAGCAGACTATGTATGTAACTTTTGCGCTCAACTGGAACGATTCGGCGAATGGAATCTATGGCTTCCTCAGTGGGCAACCAATTCAGCCTAATTTGCGGGGAGTGATGAGCTACGATTTCGGCTATGGTCCGCTATTCTTTAATTATGATTTAACTAACTTGAATTTAAACCACAACTCGGAATAGTGTGCTATCGATTCTCTACCAGTACTCAGACATAGTAGCCATTAATAAACCGCACGGATTGCTGGTGCACCGTAGCCGAATTGCCCGCGATGCTCAAGAGTTTGCTTTACAATTACTTCGTGATCAACTCGGGCAACCCGTTTATCCGGCGCATCGTATTGACCGGAAAACCGGGGGAGTGTTACTGTTTGCGCTAAATCAAGATTTACTGCCTAAACTGCAAGCTCAGTTTATGGAAAATAGTGTAAATAAGCAGTATTTGGCTATCGTTCGCGGTTACACCGATACATTAGGAGAAATTAACTACGCTTTAGAGAATGACCGGGGAAAAGTTCAAGACGCCTTTACGCAGTACCAAACCTTAGCTCAAACTGAACTAGACGTTCCGTTCGGCAAACACACTACTTCCCGCTACTCGCTGGTACTCGTAAAACCCCAAACCGGACGTTACCACCAGATTCGTAAGCACTTCAAGCATATTTTTCACCCGATTGTTGGCGACCGTCCGCACGGCTGCAATAAGCAAAACCGACTGTTCAAAGAACGCTGGCAGATGGATATCATGCTCCTTCATGCTGCATCACTTTCCTTTGCCCACCCAACTAATAATGAGAAAGTTCGGGTCGAAGCACCGTTGCAACCAGAGTTTCAACGAATGATTGATCTTATGGGGTGGACTAACCATCAGAAAATCCAGCCACTCTTATCATCCTGAATCATATTTGCTATCTTTGTTTACATGGAGCCTCAGCAAAAAAATTACCTAACTATAGCCGAGTACCTTCAGGTGGAGAAAGATACTGGGGTACGCTACGAGTACCACGACGGTATGATACAGGCGATGGCGGGGGGCAGCTACGATCACACGACCATCAGCGGAAATATATATTCCGAATTAAGGATAAAACTACGCAGTAGAAAAAATAATGGAGATGGAGGAAGCAGGAAATGCGTAGCTTCTAGTGAGAATAGAAAAATCTATATCCCATCCAAGAACCTTTTTTTATACCCTGATGCATCGGTAGTCTGTGGAGTTCCGGAGAGAACACCTCAAGAGCCAGGTGCGGTTACCAACCCTACGCTTATTGCCGAAGTTCTATCTAAAAGTACGGAGGGGAGAGATCCCGAATCCACGGCGGGAGGCGACAAATTTCACTTATATTGTTTGTTACCGACTTTTCAGGAGTACTTGCTAATTCAGCAGTACCGAGTGGCCGTGGAAGTTCGTACTAAGACAAAAGACGGATCTTGGAAAATAACAGCAATAGAAGGAGTTGGACAAACAATCGAGTTATCCTCTCTTAATATCTCATTATCCATTGAGGCTCTGTACGAAGACACCCAAGATTTGAGCGAATTTTTAAACAAAAGCTAGAACACCCTTTTATGGCCAGAAAACAAAAGAATAATCGAGGCGGAATTGTATACTCTACTAATTCCGATTTTTCCTACGAAGCAGAGAATACGCATCAGCAGAAAACAATACCTTTCAGCCAACAGAAACTACGGGTATGGCGTGAGAGTAAAAGAGGCGGCAAGCAGGTTACCGTTGTACGCGACTTTGTGGGGTCGGATGATGATATGAAAGATTTGGGCAAACAACTGAAAAGCCACTGTGGGGTGGGCGGCAGCACTAAAAATGGCGAGATACTCATTCAAGGTGACCAGCGTGATAAGGTAGTGGCTTATTTACAGAAAGAAGGCTACGCTGCTAAACCAGCCGGAGGATAAAGATAGTACGATGGACAAGATTAATCTAAATGAGAAGTTCGGTCGGTTTCAAGAGCACTGGACTCCCAAGATTATTGGCGAGCTAAACGGCCAGCAGATCAAACTAGCCAAAGTGAAAGATGAGCTAGTCTGGCACAGTCATGTTGACGAAGATGAGTTATTTATCGTTCAAAAGGGCACACTGTACATGGATTTCCGGGATAAAACAGTGGAAGTGCAGGAGGGCGACATCCTTGTTGTACCGAAAGGCGTAGAGCACCTACCTCGTACTAATGGAGAGGAAGTGTGGCTCATGCTCATTGAACCTAAATCTACCCAACACACGGGTGAGGTAGTACACGAAAAAACCACGAATAATCAGGAGTGGATATGACTAAAATTAGTTAGTGGGCTAGTACCCACTTTTTTAAGTCATCTAAAACCTTCTCTCGATCTTTTAGTCGCTCATTTATTGGCTCGTGGTATAGTCCTTCGTACATCTTGAGGGTTTTGTCGGGAGTAGTAAGCAGATTATAGAGTTTCTTAGAACCACTTGGTATAACTAGTTGATCGCCCGTGCCATGCAGTAAGTATACCGGAACCTGAATAGAAGGAGCTTTCTCCAGTATGGCTGAGGGAGCATTAAACAAGGCATTACCCAGACTAGCTGAAGCCTTATCATGTACTAGCGGGTCGTCACGGAAGG
>NZ_JBARYM010000513.1:0-9224 GCF_049647865.1 Tunicatimonas sp.
ACAATAGAAGGTAATACGGTAACTATTGTTGAAGCAGGCGAGATTGAGATAGAATCATCAACCGTTGGAGATAATAACTACCAAGGAGCCAGCAAAACTATCGCTTTCACCGTAAAAAAGGCTTCCCAGAATATTGATTTCAATTCATTGAACGATGTAGTGTACCAAGCAGGAAAAGAGATTCAACTTACGGCTGAGTCTGACCAAGGTTTGCCCATTACGTTTTTAGTAAAAGAAGGTGCGGTTGACCTTGAAGGGCAATCACTGAAAGTGAGAAAAGCGGGCCTAGTAACAATTGAAGCAAATCAAGCGGGGAATGAAAATATTCTGGTCGCATCAGTTTTACAATCTTTTGAAGTTAACAAAGCGCCTCAAACTATTATATTTTCCGAAATTGAAGATAAGGTGGCAAGCGATGCACCATTTAATTTAGTGGCTACATCCAGTGCTGATATTCCCGTAAAATTCACGCTGATTAGTGGGAACGCTATATTAGATGGTAATCAAGTAACTATAACCGGAAATGGTGAAATTACGATTGAGGCCTACAATGATGGAAACGAAAATTACTTGGCAGAAAGAAAGCGACAGTCTTTCGTAGTAGCTGAACCCAGTAAGCAAAATCAGGTAGTTACTTTGGCAGCTTTGCCCGATACGGTGACAGTGGATCAGGTAGTTACTTTGGACATTACCGTGAGCAGTGGTTTAAATCCCGATGTCGATGTAGTAGGATCAGCATTGCGTAATGAACAGTCGCTAACATTTACCCAAGCCGGCGAGGTAACCTTAGCTATTGGTCAGCCGGGTAACGATGAATACAACCCGGCGAGAACTGTTTCTCATACTTTTGTAGTGGTAACCCCCTCTGAGATAGAAAGTCCATTAGGAACCAATACTCAAAAAATCACCTACCAGCTACCGGATAATCCGGTGTTTGGTGAAAGTCCCTTTGCTTTAGCGGTTGAAAGCTCTTCTTCATTGCCACTTGTCTACGAGATAGATGGGCCCGCTGAGATTTCTGAAGGCATGTTGACAATAACCGGTGCCGGAGAAGTGAAGGTTCGGGCTTTTCAGTTAGGAAATGACCAATATGCGCCAAGCGATACAATAGAGTTTTCGTTCACCGTTCGTAAAGCTCCGCAAGCAATTACATTAGAAGTAATACCTGTTGGAGATAATACTTTTCAAGTAAAAGCCATTAGTAATTCAGCGTTACCAGTGGTAGTAACAGTGAGTGAAGGAGAAGGAACGCTGGAAGAAGGCATTCTTACAGTTAACTCTTCAAAGGTAATTATAATTGCATCTCAGGAAGGTGACGATAACTATACGGCTGCGGAACCAATAACTCAGGAGCTAGCTATTGAGTTGATAACTTCGATTGGAGACGAATTAACTGAATCGGGAATTATTATTTATCCCAATCCAGGCAACGGGTTGTTTAGTGTCAGAATAAAAAAGGAGCGTGAGTCAGTACCATTCCAGGTTTTTGATTTGCGGGGTGCAATGGTTATTCAAGGGAAATTACAATCTGTACAACCTACTATTGATCTAACTAATCAACGGAGTGGCACGTATTTTCTTCAGATGCAATTGCCTAACAATACAAAGCAACATCGCTTAATTAAACAATAAGGCAACTATTTATCATTGCTTAGCCAAGCTATTCTAATTTAGAGTAGCTTTCTTTGTTTAGCTTGGGTATTTTCCCCTCATGAAAAATCCTACACCAACCTTCCCCAATATATTTCCCATCCTACGAACCCTTTTTTCTATAACAGTAAGTCTACTCTATTTTGCCTGCGAATCTGATAAAGATAACAGTGCCGAAATATCGCCGCCTAATTTTGTCATCATCATGGCGGATGATTTGGGCTACGGCGATTTAGGTTCTTATGGTCATCCCAGTTACCAGACACCTAACTTAGATAGTATGGCGGCCAATGGGTTAATGTTTACCGACTACCATAGCAATGGAGCTGTATGTACGCCTACTCGAGCAGCTTTACTTACTGGGAAGTATCAGCAAATGGTTGGCATGGAAGGAGTAATCTACGTACGGGGTGAAACCCGACAAACCGGATTAGATACGGCTAACATCACGCTGGCCAAGTTACTTAAATCAGCTGGTTACGCTACCGGAGTAGTGGGGAAGTGGCACTTGGGCTATCGTCCGGAGTACAATCCGGTGCACCAAGGTTTTGATTTTTTCCGAGGGTACGTAAGCGGTAATATTGACTACCACTCGCACTACGATAATGCCGGAATTTACGATTGGTGGGATGGATTGGACTCGGTAAGTGAAACTGGATACGTAACCGATTTAATTAGTAAACACGCCGTTAATTTTATTGAACAAAACCAACAAAAACCATTCTGCCTGTACATCGCTCACGAAGCACCACACTGGCCGTACCAGGGTAGAAATGATCCCGCAGATCGTTTTCCTGATACGGAATTTAATAGTCAAGGCTCTCGGCAAGATTATCAAGGAGCTTACCAAGAGATGGTGGAAGTGATGGATGAGAGTGTGGGGGAGGTGCTCAACGTGTTGGATAGCTTGCAACTTAGCGAAAACACACTGGTTTTCTTTTGTTCAGACAATGGAGCGGTTGATTCATTAGGCAACAACGGGGTATTAAGGGGGCATAAAACTCAATTATGGGAAGGGGGGCACCGGGTTCCCGCTATTGCTTATTGGCCGGGTACGATTAGTCCGGGCAGTACCGATGCAACTGTATTAAGTATGGATGTATTACCCACTTTATTATCGCTCGCCAATGCCGAAAGTCCAATCAATTATACAACTACCGGAACAGATTTCTCAGCAGTGTGGAAAGATAGTAGTCCACTACTAGAGCGAACCACCTTTTGGCGGTACCGAGGACAGCAGGCAGTTCGTCAGGGTGACTGGAAATTGCTGACGAGGCAAGACAGCACTTACCTATTTAACCTTGAACAGGATGTTGCCGAACAGCAGAACTTAGCTACTAATCATCCTGAAAAAGTAACCGAACTACTTGATACGCTTAGCCAGTGGGAAGCAATGATTGATCGAACTCCTCAGCAAACAAAATAAGCTAAAAAGTAAATCCTACGGTAACGGTAGCTCGGCGAAGCAAGCGTTTTTCTTCAATAAACGTCTCACTTTGCCATCCTTCAAAATTATAAGCAAAATCAGACTGTTGGATTTTATAACCACCTGAGAATAATAAAGCCGAGCGAGCGAGGTTGATCTGATAACCTAAGCCACCGTGAGCGAAAAGACCGCCTTCAGTGCGCTCGTAAGTAATTCCTGAACCCCGGTTCCCCGGCCAAGCCCAACTTCCTCCAACGTTAGCAAAGTAAAATGGACTTACTTTCCGATCGGTAATAATTCCTTGTATACTAGCGTAAAGTGGAAGCGCACGAATGCCATCGTAATGATCTAGGCCAATACCTACTCCTACCATTAGGTGTGGAGAAAATACGTAGCCGTTCACTGTGTGGATCGTAAAAGTAGTGGTGGCACCATTGCTATTATCTCCAATCTGAAGACCCAGATTAGTCAAGTGAAAAATACCCCGCTGGTGAGTGAAGTAGGTAGCAGGTTCATCCTCCGGAACATTTCCAAAGTGAATCTTTTTTATGGATTGAAAGGATAAATAGGTTTGCGATAGCGAATCGTGGGCTAAAGCAATATGATCATCGTAGATGGATAGCTGCAATTTCCCCGATATTTTCTGACCATTCTTTAGAAAAACAATCACCTCCTGATTTTCACTCTGAGCGTAAAGCGATGCTGAAAGCCCGAAGGTGGTCATCAATAAAACAAATAAAATCTTTTTCATCAGTATTTTTGCTAAAAGAGTAATAAAAGCAACAGTAGCATCCTAAGCTCGGCAGTTGTCCCGATGCTTAACATTTAGGCTCGGAGCAATAGATAAAGTAGTCGTTCAGAAATAAAAATAGAACGTCACCGCGAGAAAGCATGACGAAGCGGTCTCCGAAATGGAAGACCGCTTCCGCTCGGCGACCTGGTTCGTCCGTTTGTACCTGACTCATCGCGATGACGTATGATATTGCAATTTATTTTGAGTAAGTAAGCAATTGGTATTAATTAAGTTATACATAAACGTCATTGCGAGGAATGAAGTGACGAAGTAATCTGCTCACTATCAGTAGATTGCTTCTGTCATAGTGAAAATTTGTAAAAGCTACAGAGCAACCAATGTCATCGTACTAAGTAACTTCAGATCAGCCGGATTTGAATAATCATACTGGTATAAACCGTCGTCACCAATAACCATCAAAACTCCATCTAGCGGAATTACGTCGAAGGCGTGAATATTTTGAATATGGGCTAGAAGGCTTTCAGATACCTCTCGGGAGTTACTCGCGTCAAATACTTTCAAGCCAAATTCACCCTCACATACGAACAAAGTAGTGCCATCAATCGCTAGCCCGTGCGGGTGATCCATACTGTATGATTCGATTAGCCGAGGATTAGCTACATCACTAATATCAATTACATCGAGTTGATTCTGAGCTCCCCAACAGGTATTACCATCGCGCAGGGTAACATACGCTACAGTATCGTTCGCTACTACCGGATCGCATGCCCGAGCGTGAATAAACTCTGATTCATATTCAGGGTTATCCGGATCGGTATTATTGTAAATGAACATACCTTCTTGCGAACCAATAAATAGTTTGTCTTTATAAGGAAAGATGGTTTCAATACCGAATCCAATCTCAATTTCGCTGCCTTCGGTAGGGTCATCTAACTGAGAAATATCAAATACTTGTAAGTTATTATCATCAACGGCATACAACCGTTCTCCACTGATCGCGAAGCGGGCCATAGAACCGCCAATGCCCGTCTGCGATTGCTGGCCACTACCTTGGCTCATCACTTCGCTACTAGCCGCTCTATTCGTAAAGGCTAAATCAAAGGTGTTAAAATTGTCAGTTACAAATCCATTTCCGTAGCGGTACAGATTTGGAGCTACTTCATCTAGGTGACCTTTCAGCACATCTACTTCCTCGCGCTGCACCCATTCGGTCAGTACCATATCCTCCCCGTTTATTGAAGTAGTCCAGTTGTTCCAGCTAGCAAACCGAGGGAAAACATCTTCTACCCGGCTTACAATTTTAACGTCATTTAAATTGCTGATATCGATTGCAAGTAGATCAATAAAACTATCGGCGTACAGCATACTTCCCTTCGCGGCCATATCGTAGTTGCCAGGTATATTAATAAAGTTAAGATTAACCGGATTCGCCGGATCTGAGTTATCAATCACGTGAATACCTTCGCCGGGTTTGTTAATAAACAGATAAGGGGCTAGGTAGTAGATTTTGCCGGTAGAACTTAAAGTTTCGGGTGGGTCAACAGCAAAGGAGTTTCGAACTTCATCAGTGGTCATGTAGACCGGTTCTAGGTAGCGATACGTGCGAGTTACTTCCAGCTTATCGGAACACTGAGTAAGCATAAGTAGGTAGGCGATGGCAGCTACGTGAAAAGTGGCGTAGCCGAACCACACTTTGGGGCGAATGAATGATAGGTGTTTCATAGCAGCGAATTAATTTAATTGCACTGGTAAGACACCAATTGCTTAATAGTAGGTTGGAAAGGAGTTAAAATAAATTAAGATTAAAAAGTCAAGCCGATTGCCGTGGAAAGTCGGCGGTAAGTAACATTCTCTTGCACTCGTAAGGTGCCACCCCAAAATTCTTGTACTGAATAATCAAATTCTGCCCGCTGCATACGATACCCAATTTGAAATGATATTGCTCCGGTACGAAATCTGCGTTGGATACCAATTCCCGGATGCACCATTAGTCCACCCCGAGAATTGTGGTACTCAATATTAAAATCGTAGTTGTTGGTACGCAGAAAACTAGATCCTACTTCCAAAAAGTACATAGGTGCCCATTTCCAGTTAGGTACAGCTCCGTGCAACCGGGTAAAAAAAGTGGTAGTTGCAACCGGGTCGTACTGCATATATCCGACTCCTACACTAGGTTGAAGCAGCGGATTGAACATGTAACCGACTAAAACGCTGGCTGCTGCTCGGTTGTTACCATACTTCACTTTACCAAACTGAACGCCAGCCAACATAGAAACAAAAATGGTAGATTCTGCTCCCCACATTCTAATAAGAGGTTGAGCTAGTGGTGGACCGTAGTGGATGTATATAACCTTTTTATTGGGAATATGCTTTTGCGAAAAAAAGTCAATATCGACAGTGACATAGCCCTTAAATCGTACGATTGACTCTCGACCGTATACGTAATCACCGTTTTTGAGATAGACGGTTATTTCTCGGCCGGGTGAAGTTTCTGTCTGTGCAAGAATGGGCAACGAAAGCGTTAATAGTAATCCACTAAGGCTTAGCGTAAGTAAGTATTTCATAATAGAAGAAAAAGGGCCTCAGAATGAATATCCTGAGACCTAAATTACAACGACTATAATGCGGCCCGAGTCATTTTACTGAGGAGCGTAATTTGCTTGGGATCAGAATAGTCGTATTGGTAAACGCCATCTTCCGCAATCACAATTAAATGTTGATCTTGCGTAATTACATCATAGGCAAACAATCCTTCAATACGAGCTATAAGATGTTCGTTTAAATCTTGAGGATGACGGGCATCAAACACTTTAACGCCAGTGGCACCCTCACAGACAAAAAGTAGATGTTCATCCAACCCCAAACCATGAGGGTTATCCATATTATAGCGAGCCACCTCATGCGGTGAGGTTGCTTCTTTAATATCGACTAACTCTAATACATTCTGGTCGCCTTCGCAAGTAGTACCAGTTCTCAGTGTTACGTACGCCATGGTATCATTAGCAACCACTGGATCGCAACTGGTAGCGTGCCAGTAGGAAGCTTGCAGACTAGGAGAAGCCGCCATTGTTTTATCATATATATACATGGCGTTTTGAGCTCCTACAAATAGTTGCTTTCGGTGAGCATAAATAGTTTCAATCATAAATCCAACCGAAAACTCATTCACTGACGTGGGGTTGGTGGCAGAGGATAAGTCAAAAACTTGCATGTTTTCGTCGTCGATCGTATACAAATGGTCAGTGCTTATTGCGAAGCGCGACATTGAACCTCCTCGTCCAACTGCGGTAGGCTGAGTACGGTTGAACTCCATCACCGGTACATTCGATTGCTGCACAAAATCTTGACGAGCTTGTTGTGATATATCCAGATAATCGATGTACTGATAAACCCCTGGTCCCCACATGGTTCCGTCTAATTCACCCTCATATTTCTCGGTTACATCTATCTCATCCCATCGGGTAACCACACCCTTGTTAACATCGGGATAAAAACCAAAGCTGTTGAACTTAGGAAATACATTTTCCTCCCGGTGCAGTACCTGTATAGCTTGATGATTACTAATATCTATTGCTAGCAGATCAATGTAGCTGTCGGCATACATAATATCTCCCTCTACCGCCAAATCGTAGTTACCCGGAATGTTAATAAAACCAGTAGTATGGGGCTGAGTGGGATCAGTGTTATCAATTATATGTACTCCGTTACCGGGTTCATTAAGAAATAGAAAGTTTTCGTGCGAAAAAATCTTTCCGGTACCTTGAATTGTCCGCGGAGGCATTACTGCAACAGCTTCCCGAATCTCTTCGGTAGTAGTGTAGACGGGAGTCATCCGATGAAAACGAACCGTAGAAGATACTTGGTCAGTACAGTAGGAGAGAAGGCCAAAGCCAACGCAAACGGGGACGACAAAAATCAGAGATTTTCGGACAAGAAGAAGCGTTCGAAAAGGGTTCATAAGTGAATTGATTAAGTAAAAAATAAGCTCTTATCAATTCATACACCCACTGTTTCAGTTATATACTAAACGTATATCTTTATCATCAGATTACTATTAAGGTAAAATATATTTTTCAAATAAAAAAATCACCGTACGATCAAGTTAATTACGTTCGGTAAGGCAAACGGCGAATTAAGCTGGGGGCTAAAACTACTACCAAGCCCAGAAAGATTGTTAACATCAACCATGCACCATTGAGGGATATCCCCTCAGCGATAAAACCAATCAGGGGTGGACCAATTAGAAAGCCAAAATACCCCATAGTGGTGACTGCCGCAATACCACGTCCGGGGGCGTCGGGATTGGCATAACCCGCTGAACTAAAAATAATGGGTACTACATTGGATAAACCTACCCCAACTAAACCAAAACCAACCACGGCCCCCCAAACCTGCGGTACCAAAACAACGATGAGTAGCCCTAAAGCAGCAACTACGCTACCAAACCGAAGCACCTTGGAGTGGCCTACTACCCGAATAATCTTATCGCCCAGTAAGCGACCGATAGCCATAGTTAAGGAAAAACCAGCAAAACCCATGGCGGCTAGTGAAGCAGTAGCATTCGGTAGATCCATAATATGAATAGCCGTCCAGTCGGCCATGGCTCCTTCTACCATCAAAATGAAAAAGCCTAATAGGGCAAGATACCAAACCAATTTTTGAGAAGGGAATACCAATAGCGGCTCTTTCTTTTGAGAGGTATCTTTCACTATGTTTTCAGCAGGCAATAAAAACCGTAGCGCAATAAGAACTAAAACGAGTAAAATGCTTAGCACAAATAGCATATGCTGGGCGGGTGTAAACCCTAGGGCTAAGAACGCGCTGGCTAGTCCGGCACCTACTAATCCACCAGTGCTGAATAAACCGTGAAACGATGACATAATGGCTCGTCCGTACTTCTGCTCTACCAGCACACCGTGGGAGTTCATGGCAACATCCATTGAGCCGTTTACCATCCCAAACAAAAAAAGTAGTATTCCTAAACTTAAGTAGTTGGGCATTAGCAGTAATACAGCTAATAACAGGCAGAATCCGACGGATGCAAAGCTGACGACTCGTTTGCTACCTATTTTCTCAATAATTCCCCCAGCCACTGGCATAGCGATGATAGCGCCAATGGCAATAATCAATAGCGTTAACCCAAGTTCGCTTTCGCTCATTTCAAACCGCTGACGTATTAAGGGAATATGAGGTACCCAGCTCGCAAAACCAGCTCCATTCACAAAGAAGACTACTGATACGGCTATTCTAGATTTTTGTAGTGACGTCAATAGATGGTGATTACATGATCTAATTGCTAATTGGTTCTAGGTTAAATGGCTGATTGTTGTTAATTATTAACTGACAGCCTGTAGTCCATAAGTTTCTAAATGATAGAGTAGTTAATTCTTAAGT
>NZ_JBARYM010000514.1:0-5723 GCF_049647865.1 Tunicatimonas sp.
GAATTGAACCCGTGACCTCAGGGTTATGAATCCTGCGCTCTAACCATCTGAGCTACCTCGCCATGAAACTGACCGCTGTGGAACAGTCGCCATAAATGACCCTTGTAAAACAGCTGTCAAAGACAATTACACTGGAATATCCACGATAGAAAAGCCACAATAAATGGCTAATCCGAAACGGATTGCAAAACTACAAAGATGCTTGGGAACTGCAAGTATTAATTGCAGTAAAATATCGAGTTCCGTTGGCGATCCAATCAAAAAAAACTACATTGCAGTTGCCCAAAACACATTTGTCTGAAGCGGAGTCGCTGAGACAAATGCTAATTATACTGGTATGGATAATCGTCAATTTACTGCCGAATTTGAGTTTAGAGCTTCGCGCAAGATGTTATTTCCCTATCTTACTACTGCTAGCGGATTATCACAATGGTTTGCTGATGATGTTACAATTAATGAGGATAAAATATTTTCATTCTCATGGGATGGCGAAGAACATCAAGCTAAGTTAGCCACACAACGCATCAATCGATTTGTTCGTTTTGACTTTCTCAATAGCTCAGATCAAGCTTCAAAGGAAGCCTCCTTCTTAGAGATGCAGCTAGATACCAACGATCTCACCGGAGCGGTTTTTCTAAATGTTACCGATTCTATGACTGCTGATGATGAAGAAGAGTTTTACGAAATCTGGCTGCAACTTACCGATAGCCTGAAAGAAATTGTAGGTGGGTAGTCGAAAAATTGGATAATTTCAAAATATTTTTTCAGCGATTGCTGTTATAGCTAACGTATGAAGAAGATTGATAAACTAGTCATTAAGTCATTCGTCGGCCCTTTCCTACTTACCTTTTTGGTGGTCGTCTTCATTCTGCTTACGCAGTATATGCTGAAGTACTTTGACGATTTTGTGGGGAAGGGGTTGGGAGCCGAGGTATTTGCCGAGCTGTTATTTTACTTCAGTATTAACATGACCCCGGTGGCTCTACCACTGGCAGTGTTGCTGTCTTCGTTGATGACTTTTGGTAATTTAGGTGAGCATTTTGAACTAACCGCTATTAAAGGAGCTGGAATCTCTCTAACCCGAGCGTTGCGCCCACTCTTTTTTTTAGTCTGCTTGATCTCAGTAATTGCCTACCTTTCCAACAACTTTTTAGTACCCAGAGCGAACCTCAAAGCCTATAGTTTGCTGTATGACATTAAGCAAAAGAAGCCCGCTTTAGACATTCGAGAAGGAGTATTCTACGGCGGTATTCCTAATTTTGAAATTAAAATCAACCACAAGTTTCCGGATGGTGAAACTATTAAGGAGGTAATTATTTACGACCATACCGAAGGTTTAGGTAACCGAAATGTGATTTTAGCAGATTCTGGTAGAATGTACACCATTCAGAACGATCGTTATTTGATGCTAGAATTATTTAAAGGAAACCGCTACTCAGAAACAACAAAACTATTAGCTGGCTCAAACCAGGGCGGCGGCAACGCACAGTTTGTTCGCAATAACTTCGATACCACAAAAATGATTTTTGATTTGGCGAGTTTTGATCTTCAACGAACCAAAGAAGAATACTTTGCCTCTCACCGCCGCATGCAAACAATGGAGCAACTAGCTACCTCCATCGATTCTATGCAATACGAAAAGGTAGCGATCAAGTACGATGCCTTCGCCGGATCTACCAACTTCTATAACTACCATTTGCGGTACGATTCTCTTATGCCTGAAGGTTTAGAGGAGCGAATTGTGGTCGCTGACGTTGTAATTGACTCGGTAGATAGTGTAGAAAACATCCGGCAAGGGGGCCTACTGAGTATGGAGTCTAGTGCTATTAAAGCGGGAAATCTTAAGCGGCAACGGCAGGAAATTCAGGAGTCATTGGAAGAAGTGGGAACTACCAAAAAAAAGTATGAAGTAACTGAAATTGATACGGCCTTGCTAACTAAAATAGAAAATGAGATTACTGAAAGTGAGCAAGCTAGCGTCGTTTCTAAAGCACTTAACCAAAGCCGAACGATCAAAAATACACTACAAATCAATGCTCAAAAGCTAAAAAGATTAGAAAGAGAGATTCGTAAGAATACTTACGAAAGCCACAAAAAAATAACCCAGGCGATGTCTTGCCTAATTATGTTTCTGATTGGCGCTCCGTTAGGATCTATTATTAAGCGCGGAGGCTTAGGAGTGCCGGTGCTCATTTCGGTCTGCTTCTTTATTGCCTTTTATGTAGTAACCGAGATGAGCCGAAAGTGGGCTGAAGAATTAGTGATGAGTGCCGAACTAGCGGTGTGGCTTCCTAATATTGTACTGCTTCCGTTCGGTATCATATTTTTGATTCAAGCCCGCCTAGATGCTCGCCTGCTTGAGAGCGATTTCTATCGGGTGATAATTGATCGGCTAGCGATACAGTTGAAAAAGGTCAGACAAAAGCCGGCAGTTTGAACAAAAAAGTTTTTAAATGGGTTTACCCAAGCAGATCATATTGTAAATCAGTATTATTATTGATAACTTTGTGCCCTGTTTTTAAAACCATAGTGTAAAATTATACGCATGTACTTAAGTTCTGAAAAAAAGCAAGAGCTATTTAAAGACCATAGCCTTTCCAAATCTGAGTCCGATACTGGCTCGGCTGAATCTCAAATAGCCCTGTATACCTATCGTATTGCTCATCTGACGGAACATTTGAAGCAAAACAAAAAAGACCATGGTTCTCGTCGGGGACTACTCAAGTTAGTAGGAAAGCGTAAGCGACTACTAGAATATTTGCACGATCGGCATATTGAGCGTTATCGCGCTGTTCTGGCTGATCTAAATTTACGTAAGTAAAATACACGAGGGGGTTACAAAATCCCCCTTCGTTGATACTTTGCGGGTTAGCCCATTCCCTTTATTATTATTTCCTCAAAGGCCTTTTCTTTCACCACTGATAGCGTGAAGTTATTCTGGGCAACGAATCATTTTATTAAAATTTCACTATGCAACCACAAGTAGTAACCAAGACTATTCAACTGAGCGATGGCCGTTCTATCACTATTGAAACTGGCAAGTTAGCTCGCCAGGCCGACGGGGCAGTGGTCGTTAGAATGGGTGATACTATGCTATTGGCTACGGTTGTTTCTGCGGCCGAAGCTCGAGAAGATGCTGGCTTCTTCCCCCTTTCAGTAGATTACCAAGAGAAGTTTGCCTCAGCCGGAAAAATACCCGGAGGTTTTCTAAAGCGGGAAGGCCGTTTGTCTGAACACGAAATCCTGACTAGCCGATTGGTAGACCGGGCTATTCGTCCTATGTTTCCTGATGAATATATGGCCGATACTCAAGTGAACATTATGCTTATCTCGGCTGATGCTCAAGTAATGCCCGATGCACTGGCTGCACTGGCTGCTTCTTCGGCTATTGCTGTATCTGATATTCCGTTTCCCGAATCTATTTCTGAAGTACGAGTAGTGCGGTCTGGTGGAGAGTACATCGTAAACCCTAACGAAGAGCAGACTAACGCGGCTGATATCAATCTGATTATAGCTGGGTCGCTTGACAATATTATTATGGTAGAGGGCGAAGCGAAGGAGATGAGTGAGTCTGATATGCTGGAAGCTATTCAGGCTGCTCACGAAGTAATTAAGTTACAATGTAAGGCCCAACAAGAACTTGCTGAAGAGGTAGGGGTAGTGAAGCGAGAATTTACCCCCCCTGAGCGTAACGAAGAACTGTATCAGCAACTGTACGATCAGTATTACGATAAGATGTACGCTGTTGCCAGTCAGGGCATTGACAATAAAGACGAAAGAAAAAACCAATTTAAAGTCTTTAAGAACGAATATATTGATAGTCTTCCTGAAGATCACGAAATAGAATTAGCTCAAGTACATAAATATTTCAGTTCCATTCAGAAAAAAGCTTCTCGCGATTTAGTACTAAACGACCGAAAGCGACTAGATGGTCGTCAGCTTGATGAAGTACGATCAATCTACACGGAAGTAAATTATTTGCCCACCGCTCACGGCTCTGCGGTCTTCACCCGAGGCGAAACCCAATCGCTAACTACGGTTACCCTAGGTACTAAGTTAGATGAGCAGATGATTGATCGAGCGATGGTAAAAGGGACAAACAAGTTTCTGCTACACTATAATTTCCCCGCATTCTCTACTGGAGAAATTCGACCCAACCGAGGTCCGGGACGCCGGGAGATCGGCCACGGAAATTTGGCTCACCGAGCCCTTAAAGAATGCATTCCGGCAGATGAAGATAACCCTTACACTATCCGAGTTGTTTCGGATATTCTGGAGTCCAATGGGTCTTCTTCTATGGCAACGGTTTGCGCTGGATCAATGGCATTAATGGACGCGGGAATTCCTATAAAACGACCAGTGTCGGGCATTGCTATGGGATTAATCAGTGATCCGGAAACTAAGAAATACGCGATTCTATCGGATATTTTGGGCGATGAAGATCATTTGGGTGATATGGATTTTAAAGTGACGGGTACTGAAAATGGTATCACTGCTTGCCAAATGGATATAAAGGTAGATGGACTACCTTATGAAGTGCTTAAAGAGGCTTTATCGCAAGCCAACGCTGGGCGGATGCACATCCTCCAAGAGATGGCCAAAACTATCTCAAAGTCTAATGATGATCTGAAACCCAATGCTCCTCGCTCCGAAACCGTGAAGATTGCTTCTGATATGATTGGGGCGTTGATCGGTCCGGGTGGAAAAGTAGTTCAAGAAATCCAAAAAGAGACTGATACGACTATTGTTATTGAAGAAAAAGATAATCAAGGTATCGTCAATGTATTTGCTACCGATCAGGAAGCGATGGATAAGGCATTAGGCCGCATCAAAGCCATTGTAGCTATGCCTACTGTAGGCGAAGTTTACGACGGAATTGTAAAATCAATTATGCCATTTGGTGCATTCGTTGAATTTATGCCCGGCAAGGATGGTCTACTACATATTTCTGAAATTAGGTGGGAGCGAGTTGAAAAAATGGATGGTGTGATGGAAGTGGGCGAAGAATTAAAAGTAAAACTCACCGAAATTGATAGAAAGACCGGAAAATATCGTCTTTCTCGCAAAGCCTTACTCCCTAAGCCCGATAGAGCTAATCGTGATTAGCACTAAAATTGCTAATTATTCTTCGATAAAATTTACTTTATCAGAAGTGCCTGATCTGAATTAATCCATATTAGATCGGAACTATCCTAAAATAGATATTTGTTGCATCCCTAGGTACATTCATCGTATTAAGAAACCACGTGCATGAGACAACTCAAAATTAGTAAGCAAATCACCAACCGCGAAAGCCAATCGCTGGATAAATATCTTCAGGAGATTGGTAAAGTAGATTTGCTAACTCCAGATGAAGAAGTAGATTTAGCGAAACGTATCCGCTCCGGTGATCAATTAGCTTTAGAGAAGCTAACGAAAGCTAACCTCAGATTTGTTGTATCGGTAGCGAAGCAGTACCAGAACCAAGGATTAACTTTAGGCGATTTAATCAACGAAGGAAACTTAGGACTAATCAAAGCAGCTCAGCGATTTGATGAAACTCGAGGATTTAAATTTATCTCTTACGCGGTGTGGTGGATTCGGCAGTCTATTTTACAAGCATTAGCTGAGCAGTCGCGAATTGTGCGACTACCGCTGAACCGAGTTGGCTCACTTAATAAAATCTCTAAGACATTCTCCGAGTTAGAGCAGAAATACGAACGTGAGCCTTCCCCAGATGAATT